>JAJYOE010000001.1 GCA_021785975.1 Bacillota bacterium
AAAGCCTCTGGCATTACTTTTTGCCAAAAGCCCCACGTATGGTTCCCTTCTTTCGTATGAAATTCACCCAATGCCTCTTTTTTCTCTAATTGAGATTTCATCCACCAATTATCTTCTAAAAAATTACTGGCACCAAGCGGGGTGTCGACTTCAGTCTCCTGTTCGCCGACTGTCATATAGGCTTGGAGCGGGGATAAACGCTCAAACTGATTGAGCCAGGGAACAAGTTCACGATAAAACGCGCCAGAAAAGAGGAGTAGGCGGGAAAACTTTTCAGGAGATAAGAGCGCGATTTGCATCGAAACTGTTGCGCCAAGCGATACGCCTGCCAGATATCTTTGTTGCCCTGGTTTCTGGCTTGTATTTGTTATGTACTGACTTTCTATAAATGGCATGGCTTCTTCGTAAAAAAAACGCAGATAATCGCTATTTCGTGCGCCACCTGGCAGGTACTCTTCGCTTCGATGGCGTGCGCTTTTGGCAATTCCGACGATGAGGACAGGGCCGATTTGCCCATGTTCCATCATGGACCTTGCAAACGTCGCCACCCGCCCGTACATAAAAAACTCGATTCCGTCCTGGCAATAGAGGATGGGTACAGGGGAGGCGCTTTCTGGTATATACGGTCTGTAAATTTTAATGGTTCGTTCTTCCCTTAAATGCGCACTGTAAATAGTGTGACTGAACATGGTTCGTTGCGGTAGTAAATTGTTGTCCATAATATCCTCCTAAATCGATGGTAAAGGTGTGATGGTATGAGTGTTCATGCGCCTGTTCGAGAACTAGGGTATCTCCGCGTCATCGACGAGGAGGGCCAGGTGACGGATTCTTCTTTGCTGCCTGACATCACTGAAGGTCATTTCAAACAGCTGATGGAAAGAATGCTGTTCACTCGTCTTTGGGATGAGCGAGCAATCAAATGGACGCGCCAAGGCAAGCTCGGGTTTTACGCCCCGGTTGCAGGGCAGGAAGCCGCAATGATAGGCAGTGAAGCAGCGCTTACAATGGATGATTTTATTTTACCCAGTTATCGGGATGTTCCCCAAGCAGTATGGCACGGTTGGCCGCTTTATCAGGCGTTCCTATACTCGCTAGGTCATCAGCATGGGAACCAGATTCCGGAGGGGGTAAATGTACTTCCTCCTCAAATTATCATTGGCGCGCAGATCGTTCAAGCGGCAGGTGTCGCGATGGCTTTTGCGTTGCGAAAAGAAAAACGGGTAGCGCTTGCCTATATTGGCGATGGCGGTACTTCGCAAGGTGATTTTTATGAGGGAATGAATGTGGCCGGCGTTTATCGGTTACCACTCATCGTACTTGTTCAGAACAATCAGTTTGCCATCTCCGTCCCCGTAGAAAAACAGACTGCGGTGAAGGAACTTGCAAAAAAAGCTGAGGCATCAGGGATGGAAGGAATACGGGTGGACGGAATGGATGTACTAGCCGTCTATCAAGCAGTGCAAGGTGCGGTGCAAAAAGCCAAAGCTGGCGAGGGTCCCACTTTGATTGAGGCGCTGACTTTTCGCTATGGGCCGCATACGATGAGCGGCGATGATCCGAAGCGATATCGCACAAAAGAACTAGAGGAGGACTGGCGAGCGAGAGATCCGATCATTCGCTATCGCAAATTTCTGCATACCAAAGGCTGGTGGACGGAAGAAGACGAACGCAAGGTGGAGACGAAGGCGAAAGATGAGGTGCAGGCAGCGCTAGACCGGGCGAATCAATTTCCTGCCATGTCCATGAAGGCGCTCGCGAGTCATATGTATGCAAAGATGCCTATAGAGTTAGCCGATCAGTTGATACGACAAGACACCAAAAAGGAGGTGAAGTGATGGCTCAACTGACGATGATTGAGGCGATTCGCAGCGCGCTGTCCGCGGCGCTTGAAAAAGACGAACGCGTACTCGTCTTTGGCGAGGACGTGGGGCAAAGTGGCGGCGTGTTTCGCGCCACGGACGGCCTCATGCAACGCTTTGGGGAAGCGCGAGTGTTCGACACCCCGCTAGCAGAATCATCGATTGCGGGACTGGCCACAGGACTTTCCCTTCAAGGGTTTATTCCTGTGGCGGAAATCCAGTTCTTCGGATTTGTCTTTGAAGCCATGGATGAAATGATCGGGCAGGCGGCGCGAATGCGTTTTCGAACGGGAGGCAGTTTTCATTGCCCCATCGTCTATCGCACTCCCTTTGGAGGAGGTGTGAAGACGCCTGAACTTCACGCGGACAGCCTAGAAGGACTATTCGTGCAATCGCCCGGAATCAAAGTGATAGTACCGTCCTCTCCTTATGAAGCAAAAGGGTTACTCTTGTCAGCTATTTTTGATGAAGACCCGGTGCTATTCCTTGAGCACATGAAACTATACCGCTCTTTTCGGGAAGAGGTGCCAGAGGATTTTTACACACTGCCACTTGGCGAGGCGAAAGTGGTCAAAGCGGGGAAGGACCTGACGCTCATCAGTTATGGTGCGATGGTAAGGACAGCCATTAAGGCGGCAGAAATTGCAGCACAAGAACAGGGATTGTCTGTGGAAGTCATCGACCTTCGCACAATCAGCCCCATCGATACGGAAACCATCGTCACTTCGATCCGTAAAACCCACCGCGCAGTGGTATTGCAGGAAGCGCAGCGGAGCGCGGGAGTGGCGGCAGAGGTGATCGCAAGAATCAATGAAGAGGCCATTTATGACTTGGAGGGACCCGTCCTCAGGGTGGCACCACCAGATACTGTCTATCCTTTTACGCTATTTGAAAAAGAATGGCTGCCCACCGAACAGCTCGTTGTGCATCAAATCAATCAGGCCATGCATGCTTGAATCAGGGAAAGAGGTATTGACATGGGGATTTATCAGTTTGAGTTTCCGGAACTTGGCGAAGGAATTCATGAAGGAAAAGTGGCGAAATGGATCGTTCATGAGGGGGAATGGGTGCGAGAGGATGAACCGCTGGCCGAGGTGGAAAATGACAAAGCGGTTGTGGAGATCCCCAGTCCGATTGAAGGGAAGGTCGTTAAACTGTTTTTTTCTGAAGGGGCCGTCGCTTCGGTGGGCGAACCCTTTGTCAGCTTTGAAACAAATGGGGTCACAGAAAATTCAAATTCCGAAATGCCAAAAACTTCAATAGAAGACGCGGGACTAGCCACAACGGCTCACGAAGTCAAACAAGCTGAGGTGGAGTCCGCAGGTATAACGACGCTAGCGACGAGGGCGATGCCAATCGATAGAAAAGTGCCTAATGAGGAAACAATACCTGGACGACGGGTGTTGGCAATTCCCTCAGTGCGCAAACTGGCAAGGGAACATGGCGTGAATATTGCCGAGGTCATGGGAACTGGCGAGCATGGAAAAATCACCCGCCAAGACGTATTCGCTTATATAGAAAATCAAGATGGGGATGAGCCCGCGTTCAACACCACGGAAGCCCCACACCAGATCAAACCATCCGAAGAAGCTCGCAAGAAGCCGTTTTTTACTTCGATTCACGAAGACATCGTGCCGCTTAGCAGCATTCGCAAGTCCATCATGGAAGCGCTGGTCAAATCTAAATTCAGTGCACCTCATGTGACCATGATGGATGAAGCCGATGTGACGGAACTGGTGTCATTAAGAAATGAATTGAAGCAAATGGCTGCCGTCAGGGAAGTAAAATTGACATTTTTGCCTTTTATCGTGAAGGCATTTATCGCCGCCTTAAAAAAATACCCTTACTTAAATTCGGAACTCGACGAAGGAAACGCAGAGATCAAATTGAAAAAGGAATATCACATCGGCATCGCTACGGACACGGACAGGGGGCTTCTGGTTCCTGTGCTTCATCATGCCAACCACATGAGCATGTGGGAACTCGCCGAACAAATCTCAATATTGTCCTCAAAAGCGCGCACTGGCAAGATTAAACTCGAAGAGATGAAGGGCAGTACGGCGTCCATCTCGAATATCGGTTCAGCAAAAGGCTTGTTTTTCACCCCTATTCTAAACTATCCTGAAGTGGCAATACTCGGGGTAGGACGAATCCGCGCGGCACTGGTACGAAAAGATGGGGAGATCGTTGATGCGCACATGATGGCACTTTCGCTAAGTTTTGATCATCGGGTGGTGGATGGCGCAATGGCGCAATGGGCACTGAACGAGGTCAAGGAAGTGTTGGCAGATCCCAAGCGCATGTTGATGGAGGTGTGATACTTTGGTTGTCGGGGAATTGACAGAGGAAGTAGAACTGATTGTGATTGGCGGTGGGCCTGGAGGTTACGTTGCTGCGATCCGCGCAGCACAGTTGGGTCTACAGGTGCTTTTAATCGAAAAAGAAGATATTGGCGGTGTGTGCTTGAACCGCGGGTGCATCCCCTCAAAGGCGCTGATTACGGCAGCGGAAGACTATGCCAAAGGGATAAAGGGCAATGTACCCGGGATAGAGCACTCAGTGACGATTGACTTTTTTAAGGTACAGGAATGGAAGGAAAGTGTAGTGAAAAAAATGACGCAGGGCGTCGACACTCTCCTTAAAGGCAATCAGGTAAAAATTTTGAAGGGCGAAGCGTTCTTTGTGGGTCCTGATGAAGTGCGCGTCATGACAGACACGGAGGCACATAACTATCATTTTCAACATTGCATCATTGCTACGGGGTCGCGTCCTGTGGAATTGGCTTCATTGCCGTATGGTAAAAGGGTGCTCACCTCCACAGAGGCGCTGTCGTTGCAGAATGTACCAAAGCGATTGGCCATCGTCGGTGGAGGATATATCGGCATTGAGTTGGGACAGGCCTATGCCAAGTTTGGCTCACAGGTGACTATTTTAGAAGGCACCCCCTCTATACTTCCTGCGTTTGATCCCAGTATTACCAGGCTGATCATGCGCAGTCTGAAAGAGTGGAAGGTGGAGGTGGTGACGGGCGCACTGGCAAAATCCGCAGTGGAATCGGCGGATGACGTTCAGTTGACGTATGAAGTGAACGGCGAGGAGCGCGCGGTGATCGCCGATTATGTGCTCGTGACGGTGGGGAGACGGCCGAATACGGACGAATTGGGGCTGAATGCGGCAGGGATTGCAGTGGATGAGAAAGGTCTGATTCCTGTCGACCAACAGGGCAGAACCAGCGAGTCTCGTATATTTGCCATCGGCGATGTGGTGGCAGGTCCTGCACTGGCGCATAAAGCTTCGTATGAGGGCAAAGTTGCAGCAGAAGCGATTGCTGGGCAGCACAGCGCGGTGGATTACAGTTGCATCCCCGCCGTGGTGTTTGCGGACCCGGAAGTGGCAGTGGTAGGACTCAACGAAGACGAAGCAGGCAGACTTTATGAAAAAGTGACTACCGGTCGCTTTGCCTACGGGGCAAATGGAAGGGCAGTGTCCATCAATGCGGCAATCGGTTACGTCAAACTCATTGCAGATGGGAATAGCGGTGTATTAGTGGGGGCGCAGGTAGTAGGTGCAGAGGCGTCCAACTTAATCGCAGAACTGGCACTAGCTATTGAAATGAACGCGACGCTGGAAGACTTGGCGCTGACCATCCATGCACATCCTACCCTGCCGGAAATAGTGATGGAAGCAGCAGAGGTGGCACTTGGAACGCCTATTCATATGTTAAAAAAATGATGGCAAAAAAGGCTGCCCCGCTCTTTGGGGCAGCCCACTAAGTCACTTTATGGCTGTACAGTAATGAATGTTTTCTTGTCTGATGATTCAATCATTGCCAGTACCACACTCAGTGAGCGCAGCCCTTCTTCTCCGGAGATGGAGGGTTTGGTGCCAGTTTGTATAGCGTGGATGAAATCATCAATGACGCCACTTGTCACTTGTTTTTCATTGGTCGCGACCGCGCCCACTTGATAGTTTTCTATAGATCCATCGTGAAGCGAAACCACCACCTGATTCACTGGATCTTCAGCGAGGCGCAAGACGCCATGCTCACAATAGAGAATGGTGCTGTTGTCCTCTTGCTGATAGGACCAACTGGCGGCAAGTGTCCCGATCACCCCTTTTTTAGTTTTCAGAATACAAACGGCATTATCGTCTACATCAGTGTTATTTTTGGCGAGTGTATCGACAATGGCCCCCACTTCTGACACTTCGTCATCTAACAGATAGCGTATCAAGTCCGCTTTATGTACCCCCAGGTCTCCCATAGCCCCCATCACGGCCTCGTTTTTTCGAAAAAACCAGCTGTTTTTCCCGTCAACGCTCCAGGATTCAGGGCCGGGATGGCCAAATGCGGTACGAAAAGAGATGACTCTTCCTAAATAACCCCGTTTCAAAATCTCTTTTGCTTTTTGATGCGGCGGCATGAAACGTTGATTGTGGCCAATCATCAGGAACACATGATGTTCTTCTGCGGCCTGAATCATGGCTCGTGCTTCATCTGCTGTTGTGGCCATCGGCTTTTCGCAAAGCACGTGAACACCTGACTGCGCCGCTTTGATGGAAACCGGGGCATGCAGGTAATTGGGCAAGCAGACGCTGACTGCATCAAGTTTTTCATTTGCTAATAAGTCTTCATAATTGCTGTACGCAGTAGCGTGGTATTGATTTGCAAAAAAATTAGCCCTTTCCGGTACGACGTCGCAAAAAGCGACCAATTCCACATCGGGGTGGGCAGCATATTCGGGAATATGCCGATGCCTGGCAATGGATCCACATCCGATTACTGCAATTCTCAGTTTGGACATTCCTGTAACCTCCTTTGGCTTAAAGCCACCACATGTCAGTGAGCGATTCCTTCATCAAAATACCTTGGAGGTTCTGCGCCGCTTTAGTGAATCCTTCATTGATCGACATTAGTGGATCTTCGTGTTCAATGCTGATGACATAATCATAGCCATACCGACGCAGTGCACTGATGATATCTGCCCACGTTTTCAGGTCATGGCCATACCCCACCGTACGGAAATTCCAGGAGCGATCCTGAACATTAGAATAGGGTTGCATATCCGTCAGTCCGTATAGATTGACATTATCAGGATCGATAAACGTGTCTTTGGCGTGGAAGTGATGAATGGCGCCCGCTTTGCCGAGAATTTTTACCGCAGCCACCGGGTCGATCCCTTGCCACCACATATGACTGGGGTCCAGATTGGCTCCTATGGCCTCTCCCGCATGTTCCCTTAATTTGAGCATCGTATAAGGCGTATGAACCAAAAATCCTCCATGGAGCTCAAGGCCAATCTTTACGTGATGCTGCGAGGCAAACCTGCCAATTTCTTTCCAATAGGGAATGAGTTTTTCATTCCATTGCCAATCAAGAACAGTCCGGTATTCATTGGGCCAAGGAACTACGGGCCAGTTTGGATACTTCGCTCCCTCGTGGTCACCGGGTGTGCCGGAAAAGCAATTCACCACGGGGACTTCCAGTAATTCGGCCAATTGAATGGTCTTGATCAAGATTTCATGTGATTCTTTTGCAAAATCTGTTTGCGGGGTAAGCGGGTTCCCGTGACAACTGAGCGCGCTGATGGTCAGATCGCGATCGTTTATCGCTTTTAGAAATTGTTCTCGTTTCGTTTTGTCTTCTAACAATTCGTCAGGATTGCAATGCGCATTCCCGGGGTAACCACCTGTTCCGATTTCCACTGCCTCGACGCCCTCTGATTTCACCTTGTCGAGCATTGCTTCAAATGGCAGGTCACCGAACAAAACTGTAAATACACCTAATTTCATCGCCATCACCTTCCGTGTGATTCATTGAGGTTCATTAATCCCTTAAGATTCCCGCCCGTTTCTTTGCTGTTCTTCGGATGTCTGATCATATGGATAACTGACAGGCAATCTACTGACTTGATCCAGATAGGATACTTGTTTCGACGTCAATGACCAACCTGTGGCACCTAGATTATTCTCTAATTGGGATAAGGTGCGTGCACCAACAATTGGAGCGGTTACGGCTTGGCGTTGCAAAAGCCAATTGATGGCAGTTTGTGCGGGTGTTTTTCCAGCCTCTTCAGCCACTTGATATAAAGCATCAAGGACACCCCAAGTGTAGTCGTTGTTGTAATTGCTCCAGGCTTCGCCCCAACCCTCTTTTTCCGCAGTGGCAATCCGAGTGTCTTCTGGAGCCTGGTTCATTCCACGTTTGAATTTTCCACTTAACCACCCGCCTCTTAGCGGACTCCACGGAATCACTCCTAATCCCTCTGTTTCACAAAGCGGAAGCAGTTCGTATTCTGTGGCACGGCATAGCAGGTTGTATTGGGGTTGTAAGCAGGAGAATGCTTCCCAACCGTTATTGCGGCTGGTATAGATCGCTTTTTGAAGTTGCCATGCGCGGAAATTGCTAGCGCCAATATAGCGGACTAGTCCTCGTTTGACTAAATCGTTCAGGGTACTTAATGTCTCTTCAAGTGGCGTCAACGGATCCCAGGCGTGAACTTGATAAAGGTCGATGTAATCAGTGCCCAGTCTGCGCAAGCTGGCTTCAATACCCGCCATGATATGCTTTCTGCTTAGACCAACATCGTTTTGACCAGGTCCCATTGGAAATCGTACTTTGGTGGCGATGACGTAGTCGTCACGATTTTTGCCATTGAGCCAGTGTCCAACAATTTCCTCGGATTTACCAGTTGAATATACATCAGCAGTATCAATAAAATTCCCGCCTGCTTCTACAAAACGATCAAGGATTGTAAAACTGTTTTCTTCACTTGTTTCACGCCCGAAGGTCATCGCTCCAAGGCATAATTCACTTACTTTCAAGCCGGTTTTCCCCAATAAACGATATTGCAATAGACTCATCCTCTCTATATCTGGTTAACTGGTGGCTCTTTTGATAAATTCTACATCAAAAATGTTGGCGTTGTAATGTTGACGAGTTTGAACATTAGTCAGTAATTGAACAATTCTTTCTGCCATCTCGCGCATGGGCTGGCGAATCGTTGAAAGTTGGGGAATCATCCATGTGGACAAGGGGACATCGTCGTAGCCGATGAGTTTTAAATCCTTAGGAATATGAATTCCTAGATTGTTACAAACTCTCGACACGTAAGCGGCCAATATATCGCTGGTGGTGAAAATGCCGTTCACATCAGGGTGATCTCGAAACAACGGTGTGATGAGTTCTTCATAATGAGAATAATCAAATACGTCGTTTCCTGTTTGAATAATAATTGGTTCAATGCCATGTTCTTTCATGGTTTTGATAAATGACCACGAACGCTGATTAGACAATAGATCTAGCTGCAAATTACCACATATGTGACCCACTTTTTTGCAACCAAGACTAATTAGTTTTTCAGCCGCCAATACCCCGCCTTGATGATTATCAGAACAAACATAGGGAAATTGATCGATGATACGGTCGAAGGTTACAATGGGATATTCCAATCGTGCAAATTCATCCACATCCAATGTATGGCTGGCCATTACAAGTCCATCGATTTGATTGCTTTTTAAAAGATCGACAAATTGCTTTTCTTTAGTGGCATTATGGTTAGAATTGCAGATAAGAAGCTTATAGTTTGATTGATTGGCATAAAATTCAATATAACCCGCGAGTTCGGCAAAAAATGGATGTCGCAAGTCGGGAAGAATTATTCCCAAGATGCCGGATTTTTTAGAAAAAAGTGAGCGCGCAATCGCATTAGGACTATAGTTTAACTGGTCCATCGCCTGATAAACTTTTTGTTTTGTGTTTTGGCTCAAATACCCTCTGTTATTGATTACTCTCGAGACGGTAGTCGGTGTAACTCCCGCTATCCTGGCCACATCTTTAATCGTCGGCATTGTTTATTGGCCTACCTTACTAAAATCATATAGTAAATGATTGATGAAACTGTTTTCATTTTATTACGATATATTAATTAATTCGATATGTCAAAGGATTGACACATTATTGATATCGTTTAAGAATTTGATATTCATTAAAAATATATTAAATTTTTATAGGTAATCAAAGAATCTGGAAACTGTCAAGCGATTGACATTTTACAATTTATCGACTATTCTATAAACAATTTTTAGTAAACCAGTTTCTAGGCCATACGTGATAACGCTTTCAATTTCATTTTAAAATAGGACAACTCTTTCTAGAAAATATATACATAGTAAAAATTGGTTGATAGTTTTATAGAATAGGGGGTGAACCAATGACTGAAGTCGAACTTCAAAATGTACAGGTAAACGCTAACGAAAACAGAGGTCTATTTATCCTAGGTTCCTGCGATTCATCTTAATTGCAGGAGAGAGTTTTCTCTAAAATTCATTAAAGGGGGACATATTGTGAAAAAATCATCAGTAATTTCAGCGGTTGCAGTGCTTTCTTCAAGTGCAATGGTATTATCGGGCTTGACAGTACAAAGTGCAGCGGCTGCTTCAAAACATTCCTCTGCGCCTGTCACCATTGTTTGGGCAGCAGGCACCATTTCCGGTAACGGCTTAAAAGCTGACCTGATCAAACATTTCGAGAAATTGTATCCTAATATTAAGGTGAAGATTGTGGCGGAGCCGACAAACACTGATACGACACGTGCCCAATTGATTTCTGAAATTACAGGTGGAGCGACTACACCAGATGTATACCTCGGCGATGTAATTTGGCCTGGTCAGTTTGGATCCCAGCACTTGGCTTTGCCTTTGAATAAATATCTCCCGAAATCTTTCTTCAATCAATTTGCGCCTGGATTAGTTGCTGGTGCATCTTACAAAGGAAATGTATATGGTTCTCCCTGGTTCCAGGACAGCGGGTTCCTATATTACCGCAAAGACCTTTTGGCCAAATACCATTTGGCAGTCCCTAAGACATGGCAGCAATTGCAAAAAGAAGCAAAACTTTTAGTTCAGAAAAAAGCGACTAAATATGGATTTGTTTGGGAAGGTTCGTCGTATGAAGGGCTAACCTGCGACTGGATGGAATATCTGACTGATGCGGGCGGTCAAGTATTTAACGCTCAAGGTCAACCGGTGATGAACAGCCCTGCAGCACTTAAGGCACTCACGTTCATGAGAGGGTTGATTACCTCTGGCGTCACGCCTAAGGCGGTTACGACATTCACTGAACCACAAGCCATGAACGTGTTTAACGATGGCCAATCTGCATTCTTGAGAAACTGGGATTATGCTTACACGAATTCACAAACTCCAGGTCAATCAAAAGTAATTGGTAAAGTGGGCGTGGCTCCATTGCCGACTTTTGCCGGACAAGGATCGGCAGGGTATGCTTGCATTGGTGGTTGGGACAATTACATTAATCCACATAGCAAACACATTCAAGCAGATTTGACCTTTATCAAGTATATGGCCAGTGTCCCTGCAGAAACCATTCTAGCAACGAAAGCCTCTGAAATACCTACCAATTATGCGGTACAGAAAAATCCAAAAGTGCGCGCATTGAACCCTGTGCTGAGTGTAGTTTCTAAACAACACCTGATTGCGCGTCCAAGTCAATCTCCTAATTATGCCAAAGTATCAACTGCCATTTACACCAATATTAACGCAGCGCTTGCTGGACAAATTAGCCCGAAAACCGCTTTGTCTCAAGCAAACAGCCAATTGGCGTCTGCTCAAAGTTCATCTTCGCTTTAATAAATGACAGGTTAGTGGTTTGAGAGGGCAGAGAGTCATGCTTTGTCCTCTCAAATTCTTTAGGAGGATTGCTAATGAGAAGGACTCATCTTGAACGAAAGTATGCCACGGCAGGATACTTAATGGTTTCTCCCGCCCTTCTAGTCATTGCGCTCGTCACCTTATTTCCGATAGGATATTCGATCTGGATGAGTCTTAACTCAATCTCCTCTACGTACAATGGTTTTCAATTCTCTTTCAATGGCCTTACTAATTACTCGATTGTCTTCAGCAATGCAATTTTCTGGCAGGCACTCTTATTTACTGTGATTTATGCGATCGTGACTGTGGCCGTGGAATTGGTGCTGGGGTTGTTGGTCGCCTTGGCTTTGAATCAACCGATTAAAGGCCGCGGGTTGGCAATTGCGGTGATGTTGATCCCTTGGACGCTGATTACGGTCATTTCAGCTCAAATGTGGGGATATATTTACAATGGCATTTATGGTGTCTTAAATGCCATTCTCATGTCTCTTCATATCATCCAATCTCCGGTGCTTTGGTTAGGGGACCCTACCTTGGCCACTATCGCCATGATGATTGCTGACATTTGGAAAACTACCCCGTTTGTGACCATGATTTTACTGGCTGGATTGCAATTGATACCCTCTGATCTTTATGAAGCGGCTCGAATAGATGGCGCTACAGGTTGGAGGAGTTTTTGGAGTGTCACTTTACCTTTGTTACGACCAAGTATTGGGCTTGCCGCACTTTTCCGAATCTTGCAAGCTTTTGGATTGTTTGATCTTCCCTTTGTACTGACCAATGGAGGCCCTGGCACTAGCACAGAACCAATTGCCATGCTTGCTTACAAAGCGATTTTTAGTGACGGTAATTATGGACCTGGTACTGCAGTCGCCGTGGCTACGGTTGGAATTGTGATTATACTAGCCCTAGTATCCTTAAAGGCATTACGTACACAGGTAGGTGAGATCGAATGAGAAAGACCAATCAAGTGTTTCGGAAAAGTATTGGTTATATCGTTCTGGTGTTGATGCTGCTCATTATCATTGCCCCTTTTTTCTGGATGGTGGATACTTCTTTTAAGTCGAATTTAGATATTGGCAACTTCCCACCTAGTTTTATTCCCCATCCATTTACGTTTTATCATTATATTCGAGCGTTCAGTTTTTATAATTTTGGCATATACTTTCGCAATAGTGTGGTTATTTCAATCGTGGCAACGATTGTTGTACTGATTTTGGCCAGCCTCGCAAGTTACGCAATTGCCCGACTCCCCATTCGCGGAAAGGCACCGCTCATGGTGATGTTATTAGCTATTTCCACGTTTCCTGAAGTGGCAGTTATTTCACCATTATTCTTGATTATGAAAAACCTGAATTGGCTAAACAGTTACCAATCGCTGATTATTCCTTATGTAGCATTTAATTTGCCGTTTGCCATCTGGGTGATGAGAACCTACTTTGCAGGTATCCCCAAAGAGTTGGATGAAGCTGCAAGAGTGGACGGAGCGGGAATCATGACTACCCTCTTCAGGGTCATTATGCCCTTAGCGACACCGGGATTATTTACTGGTGGAGTATTCACTTTTGTTGCCTGTTGGACTGAGTTTTTATTTGCGCTTGTTTTCAACAGCAGCACTAACTATCGGACTATTTCCGTCGGAATCGCTTTATTTTCCGGTCAATTCACGATTCCCTACGGCACCATTTTTGCCGGTTCCACTGTCGCAGTATTGCCCATTGTCATCTTGGTTTTGATCTTCCAAAAATGGGTGGTTGCCGGTTTAACTGCAGGCGCAGTGAAAGGATGATTACATCTTTGTCAATGGTCTATATGACTTGACAAGCCGCATCTGCGTTTGTATAATACTTGCCAATATGCTTCATCATGTCATGTATATGAAGCTTTGAATGAGACACGACAACCTGTACAACCGGTCAGAGAGGGCGAGTATCAGGTGCAAATTCGCCTACGGAATTGACAGTTTGCCACCACTCTGGAGCTGCCTGTGAAAAGTTGCGCAAGCAACGGTAAGCATGGCCGCGTTCGCGCGTTATAGCGGATAGAGGCACTGCCATTTGCAGTGTGAATTAGGGTGGAACCACGATGGCCAGCGCTCTCGTCCCTATCATGAGGATAGGGGTGGGGGCGCTTTTTAAATTTGGAGAATTTGATATGGGAGGGAATACATGATGGCTGAAATCATCAGCATCAAATTAAAAGACGGTTCGATTCGGGAAATGTCAAAAGGGTCTACCATTGGCGATGTGGCCAAAGCGATCAGCGCGGGTCTTGCTAGGCAAGCGGTTGCGGGGAAAATGAACGGCAAGCTGATGGATTTGTCCCGCGAACTTGAACCCGATGCGGAAATCGAGATTGTCACGCTTGATCAACCAGATGGACTGGAGGTGCTCCGCCACACCAGCGCACATGTGATGGCACAGGCTGTGAGCCGTCTGTACCCTGGGACTAAGTTTGCCATTGGGCCTGTCATTGAAGATGGCTTTTATTATGATTTTGCGGATCATGAATTTACGCCGGAACAGTTTGAAGCGATTGAGAAGGAAATGCAGAACATCATCAAATCGGATTTACCGATTGCAAGAGAAGTATGGAGCCGCGAGCAGGCGATCGTATTTTTTAAAGAGCGTGAAGACCGCTTTAAGATCGAGATCATTCAGGATTTGCCGGATAGTGAACGGATTACCGTGTATCGCCAGGGGGAATTTACTGATCTTTGCCGGGGACCGCACTTGCCATCCACCGGCCGCATCAAGGCGTTCAAACTGCTGAGTCTTGCAGGCGCCTATTGGCGTGGGGATGCAAAGCGCGAACAACTGACCCGCGTCTATGCCACGTCCTTTGCGAAAGCATCAGACCTTGAAGCGCACCTCAAGTATCTGGAGGAATTGAAAGAGCGCGATCACAGGCGCATCGGAAAAGAGCTGAAACTTTTCACGATGGCGAAGGAAGTGGGAGCAGGGCTCCCCGTATGGCTGCCAAACGGGGCAAAAGTGAGGCGCGTCATTGAGCGGTACATTGTCGACCTTGAAGAGAGTCTCGGCTACGACCATGTGTATACGCCGGTCTTAGGCAGTGTGGAACTCTACAAGATCAGCGGACACTGGGATCACTATCACGAGGATATGTTTCCACCAATGCAGATGGACAATGAGGAACTGGTGCTGCGCCCAATGAACTGTCCTCATCATATGATGGTCTATAAATCAGAGATGCGAAGCTATCGGGATTTGCCACTGCGCATCGGCGAACTTGGCACGATGCACCGCTATGAAATGTCCGGTGCCTTGTCAGGACTGCAACGGGTGCGAGCCATGACCTTGAACGATGCCCATTTGTTTGTCATGCCGGAACAAATCGAAGAAGAATTCGCCCGATTGGTGCATTTGATCCAGCGTGTTTATGATGATTTTGGCATTCGCGAATTCTCTTACCGATTATCGCTGAGAGACCCGAAAAATACGGAAAAATACGTGTCTAACGATGAAATGTGGAACAAAGCGGAGAGTATGCTGCGAAAAGCGCTTGACGATTTGGGTCTTCCTTATACCGAGGCGGAGGGAGAAGCTGCGTTTTATGGACCTAAGCTCGATGTGCAGGTCAAAACGGCACTTGGCAAAGAGGAGACGCTCTCGACAGTACAACTCGACTTTCACCTTCCCGAGCGCTTTGAACTAGAGTACATCGGCGAAGATGGCAAACCTCATCGCCCGGTGGTCATTCACCGTGGCATCGTCAGCACAATGGAGCGAATGGTCGCGTTCCTCATTGAAAATTACAAAGGTGCGTTCCCGCTCTGGCTTGCGCCAATTCAGGCCCGCGTACTGACGGTGACCGAAGCGCAAAAGAATTACGCCAACCAGGTCGTCGACCACTTGCGACTCCTCGGCGTACGCGCCGAAGTGGATGTGCGCAATGAGAAAATCGGCTACAAAATCCGCGTCGCGCAAATGGACAAAATCCCTTACATGCTCGTCGTTGGCGCCTCTGAAGCGGAAGCGAAGACGGTGTCAGTGAGAAAACGCGGCGTAGGCGAGGCGGGGTCACGAAACTATCATGAATTTGCCCGTGAGTTGGTAGAAGAAATCGCACTTCGCGGAAGGGCAGTTGCAACGAGCGAATGATCGCGCTATAATCATAATTACCTATGCAGCAAAAGAAGAAGCGTCCGCTTCTCACCTGTCAGCCCCAACGCGGTGCTAAAGGGTTCGCTCACACGGATCAACGAAGCTAATGGTTTCCTTGTTACGTTAAGCGTTCAGGTGCGGACTCAGTCTGCACCTTTTTTGTTGCAACACGGCGCAACATGCGCCGAACCGGATGATGGAGGTGTTGTTCAATTAGCAAGGAAGAAGTGCAAGTCAACGAGCAGATTCGGGCACGTGAAGTGCGGTTGATTGATGAAGCGGGTGCACAACTCGGGATTGTGGGCCTGCGTGATGCATTGCGAATTGCTGCGGAAAAAAGCCTCGACCTCGTCAATGTGGCGCCAACAGCTAAGCCACCGGTTTGCCGGATCATGGATTATGGCAAATATAAGTATGAACAGAGCAAGCGCGAGAAAGAGGCGCGCAAGCATCAGAAAGTGGTTTCGATCAAAGAAATTCGAATGACGCCAAACATCGAACAACACGATTTTGACACCAAAGTAAAGGCGACCATCAAGTTTTTGCAAGAGGGAGACAAAGTGAAGGCGGCTGTGCGTTTTCGTGGAAGGGAAATCACCCATCCCGGCATTGGCCAGGCGGTACTCGAGAAACTTGCCAAGCAGGTGGAGGCGTACGGCGTACTAGAACGGTCTCCGCGGCTTGAAGGAAGAAGCATGATTATCATCATCAATCCCAAGCCTCAGACGGATCGGGAAAAGGGGAATTCTGAAAAAACCTCGTAATCCATCGACAAAGTCATCTGGAGTAACGGTTTTTAATTGATTGGAGGATTTTTAAATGCCGAAAATGAAGACACATCGTGGCGCAGCTAAGCGGCTGAAGCGGACCGGTTCTGGCAAAATCAAACGCAGTCATGCGTACACCAGCCATCTGTTTGTTTCCAAGTCGCCAAAGCGCAAACGTCAACTCCGTCATTCGGGGATGGTATCTAGTTCAGACTACAAGCGCATCAAGCAACTGGTATCCTATCTCTAAAATTTAGGTGGAACGATTCGCGCACAAAGGTTGCGTCGGTTATTTTTAAGGAGGATTTATCATGCCAAGAGTTAAAGGCGGTACGGTGACACGCCGTCGTCATAAAAAAATCCTGAAGTTGGCCAGGGGTTATTTTGGTTCCAAGCATCGCTTGTTCCGCACTGCCAACCAACAAGTGATGAAGTCACTGCAATACGCGTACAGGGATCGCCGGACGACCAAACGCAATTTCCGCCGGTTGTGGATTCAGCGCATCAACGCAGCGGCGAGGATAAACGGCCTCAGCTACAGCCGACTGATGTACGGACTGAAGCAAGCAGGTGTGGAAGTGAACCGCAAAATGCTTGCGGATCTCGCGGTGGCGGACGCAAACGCGTTCAGCGAACTTGCTACGCTTGCCAAGACCAAACTGGAAGCCTAACATGGAGAGGGAGTTGCACAATGTGCAGCTCCTTTTTTGCTTGTGAAATTAGCGGCTAAAGGCTACAATATTCAGAAATCATTTTCTAGTGTTGTCGAAAAAAAGAGGGAGTGGAGACATCCGTGCGCAGTGACATGATCAAAAAGGGGATTGACAGAGCCCCGCATCGCAGCCTGTTACGGGCAACAGGTATGAAAAACGAGGATTTCAACAAGCCGTTTATCGGCATTGCTAACTCCTTTGTGGAGATTGTGCCGGGACATGTACATTTGCAGGAATTTGGCCAAATCGTAAAAGAAGCCGTTCGAGAAGCCGGAATGGTACCGTTTGAATTCAACACGATCGGCGTGGATGACGGGATTGCCATGGGTCACATCGGCATGCGCTATTCCCTGCCAAGTCGCGAAATCATCGCTGACTCGATCGAGACGATGGTGCAGGCGCACTGGTTTGATGGCCTCATCTGTATCCCAAACTGTGACAAGATTACCCCCGGCATGATGATGGGCGCAGTTCGCGCCAACATTCCCACCGTGTTTGTTTCTGGCGGGCCTATGAAGGCAGGCGTCACGAGCAAAGGACAGGTGGTAGACCTGATGTCCGTCTTTGAAGGGGTTGGCGCGCGTCAGGCAGGCAAAATCTCGGACGATGAATTGCTCGATCTTGAGCAAAACGGTTGCCCATCCTGCGGTTCCTGCTCTGGCATGTTTACGGCTAACTCGATGAACTGCCTTGCAGAAGCGCTTGGGTTGGCACTCCCCGGAAACGGTACGATTCTCGCCACGACAGAAGAGCGCAGGGAACTCGTCAAGCGCACCGCTGCCTATTTGAAGACACTGATTGAAAAGCAGATCAAACCTCGCGACATCGTGACGATGGATTCGCTTGACAATGCGTTTGCGCTCGATATGGCGATGGGTGGTTCTACGAACACCGTACTTCACACACTCTCGATTGCACACGAGGCAGAGATTGAGTATCCGCTGGCGCGAATTGATGAATTATCTAGACGGGTGCCACAGATCTGTAAAGTCAGTCCTGCTTCGCAATTTCACATGCAGGATGTGGATCGAGCCGGCGGCATCTCTGCCATCTTGAACGAACTGAGTAAAAAGCCGGGACTATTAAATACGGATACGATCACGGCCACCGGACAGACCCTCGGGGAGAATATTAAAGATGCAAAAATCATGGATGAAGATGTGATTCGTCCGCTCGATAAAGCCTATTCTGCTCAAGGCGGCTTGCGAGTGCTCTTTGGCAATCTCGCGATAGATGGCGCTGTCATTAAGAGCGGCGCAACGCCGGTGACCCACTTTGAAGGTCCTTGTGTGATTTTTGAGTCGCAGGAAGAAGCCGGTGAAGGAATCAAGGCAGGTAAAGTGAAAAAAGGCGACGTGGTCGTCATCCGCTACGAAGGGCCAAAAGGCGGACCCGGCATGCCTGAAATGCTGGCGCCAACTGCCGCCATCTCAGGAATGGGGCTCGGTCAGGACGTAGCGCTCATTACCGATGGTCGCTTTTCAGGAGCAACGAGGGGCATCAGCGTTGGCCATATTTCCCCTGAAGCGGCAGCAGGCGGGACGATCGCACTGCTGAAAGAAGGCGACGTGGTCATCATCGACACGGAAGAACGATTGATCGAAGTGAAACTTTCTGATGAGGAATTGGAAGCGAGACGCAAAGCGTGGACAGCACCTGAATTAAAAGTAAAAAAAGGCTGGCTGAACCGTTATGCCCGTTTGGTGACCTCGGCCAATACTGGTGCCGTGCTGGAAGGCAACTAAACGCGTGAGAGGAAGTCGCAGTTGGAAGTATTGACATCCCTGCAAAACCCGAAAGTGAAAACATGGGCTTCGCTAAAAGAACGCAAGTATCGCAAGGCGAACCAAAGCTATCTGGTAGAGGGGCTTCGCAGCGTGCAAGTCTATTTGGAGCGAGGCGTTAGGCTTGAAGCATTGTTGATTGATCCGTATGGTCATCAGGCGGACTTAGCCTACGAAGCGGCGGATACGGCAAGTGCGATGGGCGTGACTGTCTATGAAATGGAAAGTCATCTGTTAAAGCACATTACCGACACAGAGCACCCTCAAGGCGTGGTGGCGGTGGCGAAGATTCCGAATTGGAACCAAGACCTGCTTCAACCTGACAATGGTTCAGGGTGTCAGGATGTCGTGCTGGTGGCCGATCAGATTGGCGATCCAGGGAATCTGGGCACGATGATTCGCAGTGCCGATGCGGTGAATGCGAGAGCGGTGGTGGCGTTGAAGGGGTCTGCGGACCCCTATCAACCGAAAGTGGTACGCGCAACGATGGGGTCGCTCTCTAGGGTGCCCGTTTTTGAAATGGAATCGCAAGAAGCGATCGACAAGCTGCGCGATTTAGGCTATCATTTGCTTGGCGCAGACGCGCGAGCGGGTGAGGCTCACTTTTTTGCCAACTTAAAAGGACCTCTCGCCGTTGTCGTCGGTCATGAAACAAGCGGACTTTCGAGCGCCGTGGTGGATAACATGGACGGGTTTCTAGCGCTGCCCATGCCTGGTGGGGCAGAATCGCTCAATGCGGGAGTCGCCTCGTCGATCCTTTTGTATGAGGCGTTGCGTCAGAGAAGCACCCATTGATGCTAGGCGAAAATCATGCAAGTATCCGGCTTGCATAAATTGGCGCGGTAGAGTATGCTACATAGCAACCATTTTCGGATAATCAGCCAATGATCAAGAGAGTACCAACCACAAGGCAGCAACAGGGAGAGGCGCCGCGACTGAGAGCGCCTGCTGTCATTGGTTTTGGGAAGTTCACTTGGGAGGCGATCAGCAGAAGGCGGTGAGGATTTTTCCGCTTGTAGGTTGATCCGTATTCCCTACGTTATGGGGCTTGAGGGAAGTCGATCATCATGTTGACTTCTGAACATGGGTGGTACCACGAAACTTTCGTCCCTGGGCGAAGGTTTTTTTGTTGTAAAGGAAGGAGAGCACGCGATGAGGGAACAGTTATTGGCGTTGCAGGAACAGGCACTCGTGGATTTGGCGGAGGCAGAAGGAAATGCGCTGGATGCGTGGCGAGTCCAATATTTAGGGAAAAAAGGAGCGTTGTCGCTGGCACTTCGCAGCATGAGCAAACTTTCTGCAGAAGAGCGCCCAATCGTGGGACAGGTGGCAAACGCCGTTCGAGAGACGCTAGAAGCGGCATTTGCCAGCAAGTTCGCCGAATGGGAAGGCAAACAGGCGGCAAAACAGGAAGAAAAAGAAACGATCGATATCACGCTTCCTGGCAGGACGAGAAGCGTGGGGGCGGAACACCCTTTGCAAAAAATCATCCGCCGGATTGAGGACATCTTTATCGGATTTGGCTTTACGGTGGAAGAAGGGCCAGAAGTGGAGTGGGATTATTACAACTTCGAGGCGCTCAATTTGCCAAAAGATCACCCCGCGAGAGATATGCAGGATACATTTTACTTGAGTGAAGAGTTGCTGATGCGCACGCATACCTCGCCTGTGCAGGCGAGAACGCTGGAAAAAAGGCGACCGGAGTGGCCGATTCGCATCATTGTGCCGGGGAGGGTGTATCGACGCGATGACGACGATGCGACCCATTCGCATGCATTTACGCAGGTGGAGGGACTGGTGGTCGGAAAAGGTGTTCGCATGAGCGACCTCAAAGGCATCCTGTTGACATTTGCAAAAGAATTGTTTGGCGAAAATCAGGAGATCAGGCTGCGGCCAAGCTTTTTCCCCTTTACCGAACCGAGTGCAGAGATGGATATCCGCTGCATCTATTGCGGGGGAGATGGCTGCTCGACTTGTAAGCATACGGGCTGGATCGAGGTGCTCGGCTGCGGCATGGTGCATCCGCGAGTGCTTGAAATGGGAGGATACGATCCTGAAGAGGTGACGGGCTTCGCGTTTGGCATGGGGGTCGAGCGGATCGCCATGTTGCTTTACAAGATTGAGGACATTCGCCAGTTTTATCAGAATGATTTGAGGTTATTGAAGCAGTTTGCTTCACTGCCTGAGTAGGAGGGTGCAGGATGAAAATCACATGGAACTGGCTTGGTGAATACGTCGATTTGACAGGACTGACTCCGGAACAGGTGGCGGAAGACCTGACAAGTGCAGGCATTCCGGTAGAAAAAATGGCCTCGATGAATTTAGGAGTGGAAGGGGTCGTGGTAGGTCTGATTGAATCGGTCACCCCACACCCACAGGCAGATCGATTGCGAGTTTGTCATATAGACACCGGCACAAAAAAGCTACAAATTGTGACAGGTGCCACGAATGTTCAGGCAGGCCAAAAAGTACCCGTTGCGCTCGTGGGGGCAAAATTGCCCGAGAAACACATCGAACTCGCGAATTTTCGTGGACTTTCTTCGGAAGGCATGCTGTGTTCCGCGTCAGAACTTGGACTTGACGATAAGTTTTTGCCCAAGGATCAGGCAGAGGGGATCTGGATTTTTCCGGAAGACGCGCCGCTAGGTGAAAACGTGGTGGAGTATCTTGGATTAAACGATGTGGTGATGGAACTTGAACTGACGCCAAACCGCTCGGATTGCCTGTCATTTCGCGGGGTGGCCTACGAGGTGGCAGCGCTCTATTCGCGCGAAGTTCACATGCCGGATGTAGACACAAGTGGAGTGGCGACTGTGAGTGATAAGCCGCTTTCCGTGCGGATTGATACAGCGCTTTGCACGGGATACTCCGGTCAGGTCGTGACTCATTTAGAGCTGGGCCCATCGCCAATGTGGATGCAGATGAGGTTACTGGCAGTAGGAATGCGCCCGATCAACAACTTAGTCGACATCACCAACTACGTGATGTTTGAATGGGGGCAACCTCTTCATGCGTTTGACTATGACGCGATCGACAATTGGGAAATCGTGGTCCGCCAAGCAAAGGATCGCGAAGTCTTGCGGACACTCGACAGTCAGGACCGCGAATTGACGAGTGATGTGATTGTAATTTCTGATCACATGAAGGGATTGGGACTTGCCGGCGTGATGGGCGGCGAAAACAGTGAGGTGAGAGTCACCACCACGACCGTCGTGATTGAATCTGCGATGTTTGATCCGATAACGACAAGGCGTACTAGCAGGTTGCTGCAACTTCGCTCAGAAGCGGCGCTGCGCTTTGAAAAAGGACTGGATCCGGATGCGGTACTACCTGCGCTTCATCGCGCCTCGATGCTGATGGTTCAGTATGCAGGTGGTGAGCTTGTGGGGGCTCCGGTGATCACGGGGAAAGCCCTGATTTCGCCTGGGGCAAAGCAGCAGATTCTTGTGCGCGTCGTGAGGGTGGCTGAAGTGCTTGGCTATGCGCTTGCCATCGAGGAGTTAGAAGGATTCTGTCGCCAACTCGGCTTGCAAACGGCGCGCGAGGGAGCGGCACTGTCAGTGACCGTGCCTGCGAGACGGCCTGATTTACTTCGTGAAGAGGACATGATCGAAGAATTTGCAAGACTTGCAGGGTTTGATCGCATTCCCTCGACCAATCTAGAGGGAGTACTCAGTCACGGCGGTCTTTCAAAGAGCCAGAAATTGCGCAGAATGGCTCGCGATTATATGAGAAATCAAGGGTTTGATGAAGTATGGACGTACTCTTTTGTGGATGCTGCAGGGCATCGTAAACTGAACATCGCGGACGACCATGAACTTGCACGCCCAATGATGCTATTGAATCCACTCTCTGAAGACCGTGAGTCGCTGCGCACCACCATGTTGCTGCCGCTTCTCGACGTGGCAAGATACAACGCGAACCGCCAGTGGGATGCGCTTTTCGTGTTTGAAATAGGCACCGTGTTTTTGCCGGATGCAAAGGTAGTAAAGAAAGGCGTTTCAGCGCCCGTGGAAAAAAAGATGCTGGCAGGGGTCGCCTATGGTAGTGTGGCAAAAGAGCCGCTTTATGCTGGACGAAACTTCGACTTTTTTGACATGAAAGGAATTGTCGAAGGGCTGTTTGGACGACTTGGCATTGCGAACCTAATAAATTTTGAGCGGGCAGTGTATCCCTATTTGCATTCTGGCCGTTCTGCAGAAATTCTGGCGGGAGAAAAGCCAATTGGAAAGCTTGGTCAACTTCGCAAAGAGGTGGCTAAGGCGTATGACCTTCCATCAGAAGTGCTTTACTTCGAAGTCGAAATCGATGCGATGGTGGAACTGGCATCACCTCATCTGTATGTGGCCGAATTGCCGCGCTTTCCTCAAGTGGAGCGCGATCTGGCTGTAGTGGTCAATCGCAACCTCCCTGTGGCGGACTTGTTTGGCACCGTGAAGGAGGCAGCGGGTTCGTTGCTTGAATCTGTGACTGTATTTGACGTATACACGGGAGATCACGTTGGCCAAGAAGAGAAAAGTGTCGCGTTGCGGCTCGTCTTCAGGGCGCCAAACCGAACGCTTACAGAAAATGAAGTGCAATTGGCAGTGGATCAGGTATTATTGCAGCTTCATTCCAATTATGGTGCGATTCTACGCAAATGAAGAAGGAATTATGGTCCCGTTTCGCGAATAGTCACAAAGCGGAGGTGTGCCGACCATGGGTGAGCAATATCGCGTCAAAGTAGATATATTCGGGCACACATATACACTGCGCGGACCTGCGATGCCTGAGCATTTGCAGCGGATCGCCACTCTTGTAGATCAAAAAATGCACGAAATCTATGACAAAAACCCCCAACTGGATCTTCAGACGTTGGCAGTTTTAACTGCCCTCAATTTAGCGGATACTTATGAAGAATTGCTGGCTGAATATGAAGAGTTAGTTGATTCATTGGAGATTCGGCAAAAATCAGACGAATGATGAAGCAAACTTGAATGATGGGGTAGTGACATGGATATAGCAGATTGGATTATTCTGGCCGTTCTCGTATTTAGTGCCTGGGATGGGTATCGGACAGGGCTCATTTCGCAACTCGTTCGTTTGCTTGGCACTGTGCTTGCCTATGTGTCTGCATGGCAATTCCACGGAGCTTTGGTGCCGCCAATAAAAAAATGGTTACTGACAAGTGTGTTAAAAAATGTGCATTCATTAAAGGACCTGCCGATTGTCAATCTGCTTTCAAGCGGAGGTTCGGTGGCTCAGCTTAGCACCACCATCGCCAATGTGCTCGCCTTTGGCATTGTGTTTTATGTATCACTGCTGGTGATCAGGTATTTGGGCCACCTTCTCAATTCGGTCTTCCATCTGCCGGGGTTGTCGTTTTTTAACAGGATGGCAGGCATGGTCGCGGGAGTCGTTGTCGCCGTATTGTTGATCGCCGTGTTGATCAATTTTGCGGCCTATATTCCCGTACCCGAATTAAAAACGCAAATCAGCCACTCCACGCTCTCGCCGATGTTTAAGCAACCCATTGTCGATTTGGCAAAATTGACTGGATTAAAAGCGTAAAGGGGGAGAAATCCCCCCCTTTTTTATCTAGCAACGCGATGTCTGGACCCGTGAGCTTGTTCGTTGCCGCGCATGGCGGTGGGGACAAACAAGTCGATGATGCCAATGATCAGGGAGGCAAGCACTGCGCCGAGCACCGTGACACGCATTCCGGGCACGACAGCCTGTGCAAGATAAATGACGAGTGCGCCAGTGAGAAAGCCGATCACACCACGGCCATAGGGAGAGATTTGAGTGCCAAATAGCAGTTCAAATACCCAACCCAGACCAGCAATCACGATGGCGGCGACCAGCGCCGTCCAAAAACCGGCGATGTAGAATCCGGGAGCGATCATTCCGATAAATAGCAATACTAAAGCGGAGACTATAAAACGTACGATGATTCCTAACAAGTAAAATTCACCTCCATCGTCGAGTACGCAAGTAGTCTGCCCAAGTTCAGCCTTGATCATGATATCCGGCTGAAATGAAAGGATTGCCTGAAGTGAACGAAAAAGTGTTACGCGTATTGGAGTTTGACAAGATAAGGGAACGGGTTGTCGCGCTGTGTGCCACGCCGTATGGCAGTGAACTGGCGCTACAACTCGCTCCGCTTTCCACTTTTGAAGAGGTAAATCATGCGCTTGATCTGGCGGAAGAAGGAGAATTCTTCTATCGAATCAGCGGGAGCATCGACTTGCCAGTGACGCATGATCTACGTCCGGCAGTCCATGTCGCACAACTTGGCGGCGTCCTCTCTCCCCGGGACCTTGCAGGGCTGGCCATCACCTCCAAAAAATCCCGACAACTCGCCAGGCAACTAGTGAATTTGGCGGAAAATCACGAACAATTGACTATCCTTCCGGGTTATGATGAGGCGCTGCACGTGCCGCGTGAGTTTGACGAAGAGGTGGAGAACTGCCTCGATGAAAATGCGGAGATATTGGACCGAGCGAGCGCGACACTGCGGGAAATCCGAAGTGAGATCCGCTCCGTTCAATCCCGCGTCAAACGAACGCTGGAGGAGATGTTGCGAAGCCCTTCAGTCATGCGTTATTTGCAGGAATCGATCGTCACCCTTCGCGGTGACAGGTATTGCCTTGCGGTACGGGCTGACAGTCAGGGGCAGATTCGCGGTGTCGTTCATGATGTCTCTGCGTCAGGTGCCACCGTGTTTATCGAGCCGGAACGGGTTGTACAGCTTAGCAACAAGTTGAGACAACTCGAGAGTGAAGAGAAAAAAGAAATCGAAAAGATTCTTATCCGATTATCCGGAATGGCCGCAATCTATGCAGAGCAGTTCCAGGCGCTTTTCGCCGCGCTTGCCGTCGTTGATCTGACGCTGGCGAAAGCGCGCCATGCGCATGCGATACGAGGCACCAAACCGCTCATTGCAAAAGATTCTGTCGTGAAAATACGAGCAGGCCGCCATCCTCTGATCGACAAGGACAGGGTGGTTCCGCTTGACATCAGACTGGGCGGGGAATTTCATCAACTCGTCATCACCGGCCCTAATACCGGAGGAAAAACAGTCGCTTTAAAAACGTTAGGACTGTTTGTGCTAATGGCGCTCACAGGTTTGTATTTGCCTGCGGTAGAAGGAACAGAAATTGGTTTTTTTCATAGCGTTCACGCGGATATTGGCGATGAACAAAGCATTGAGCAGAGTTTATCGACCTTTTCTTCCCACATGGTCAACATCATCCGCATCTTGAAAGAAGCGGATGATAAATCCTTGCTTTTATTTGATGAATTGGGGGCGGGGACTGATCCTACCGAAGGTGCGGCGCTGGCGATGGCGATTCTGGATGATCTGCGTGTGCGAAGAATCCCGACCGTCGCTACCACGCATTACAGTGAACTCAAGGCCTATGCCTTTACCACGCCCGGAACGATGAATGCCAGTGTGGAATTTGACGTCGAGACACTGGCGCCCACTTACCGGTTGTTGATGGGGGTGCCAGGAAGGTCCAATGCGTTTGCAATTGCGGGCAGGCTGGGACTTGACGCGCGATTGATTGAGGCGGCTTCAGCTAAAATTGAGAGTCACGATGCCCGTGTCGAGGACTTGATCAGTCAATTGCAACTGAATGTTTCTGTCACGCAAAAAGAAGCGAATGAGTTGGCCAGAGAAAGGGCACTTGCCGAACAGCTTCGCGATGAATTACATCGACGAAAATTGCAGGATGAAGCGGAAGAGGTAGCGCGAAAGCGCAAGGCGATGGAAGACATGCGAGCAAGTGTGCGCAAGGTGGAGCGGGAGCTTGAAACACTTTTAAGTGAGCTTCGAGAAGCCAAAGCACATGGCAAGAAGCTGAAGGATCATGAGTTGACAGAGATCCGAAAGCGAGTAGAAGGGTTATTGCCAGCGAGTGATTTGAAACGTTCGGCTCATCGTAGGGAGCGTGTCCCACTTCATGCCGGAGACGAGGCGAGGGTGTTGTCACTTGGCGGCCAAACAGCCACACTGCTTGATCGTATCGGCAAGGATGAATGGTCGGTAGCAATAGGCTCTATGAAAATGAAAGTGACAGAAGCCGAACTGGAACTGGTGCGAAAAGCACATAAAGTGCCTAAACCAGTGGCGATGATCAAAAGAACTTCGACAGACATCAAACCAGAAATCGATCTGCGCGGGGTAACGGTGGACGAAGCGCTTCGCGAAGTCGATCAATACCTGGATCGGGCGGTGATGTCAGGTTACCCGCAAGTGACATTGATCCACGGGAAAGGTACCGGGGCACTAAGACGCGGCATAATGGAATACCTGCGGAACCATCCGCATGTCAAGGCAGCAAGAGCTGGCGTCGAAGGCGAAGGTGGCAATGGGGTAACCGTCGTAGAATTAAAGTGAAGTGGATGAAGGGAGAATGGTTGGATGACAGAACATGAATCTTGGGAAAAAGTGTTGTACGAAATGCCTGAAGAGGTGGCGAAGGAAGTCAAGCATCAGATGGAAATTATCATGCGCGGCGCAGTGGAGATCATCCCTGTGGAAGAACTACTCGTCAAACTTCGCCGACATGTGGAAACCGGCAAACCGCTTCAGATCAAGCTTGGTCTTGACCCATCAGCGCCTGATATTCACCTGGGACATGTGGTCGTGCTCGAAAAACTTCGGCAATTTCAGGACCTGGGGCATATCGTACAGCTGGTTATCGGAGATTTTACCGGCATGATCGGCGACCCGACGGGGAAATCTGAAACCCGCAAACAATTGACCGTGGAGCAGGTCAAGGAGAACGCCAAAACATACCAGACACAGATTTTTAAGGTGCTCGATCCTGAAAAGACTGAGGTGCACTTTAATTCCACCTGGCTCTCCGTGCTGAATTTTTCTGAAGTCGTCCGCCTAGCCTCGACCATCACGGTGGCGAGAATGCTGGAGCGGGAGGACTTTAAGAAACGATATGCGGAAAATACGCCGATCAGTGTGCACGAATTCTTTTATCCGCTGATGCAAGCCTACGATTCTGTCGCGTTAAAGACGGATGTGGAACTCGGCGGCACTGACCAGACGTTCAATCTCCTCATGGGAAGAACATTGCAGAAAGAATTTGACATCGAGCCGCAAATTGCGCTCACCATGCCGCTGATTGAAGGATTGGACGGAGTGCATAAAATGTCCAAAAGCCTTGGCAATTACATCGGCATCATGGATGAACCAGGCGAGATTTACGGAAAAACTATGTCGATTCCTGATGATCTGATGACCAAGTACTATGTGCTGTTAAGCGGTTTGTCCCTGGCTGAAGTTCGCGATATTGAAACCCAGTTAGAAGAGGGGGCGCTGCATCCCCGGGATGCAAAAATGCGCCTTGCCTATCTGCTCACGAAGCGGTTTCACACTGAGGAATCAGCCAAAATCGCACAGGAAGAGTTTGTAAAGGTCTTTCAAAAACACAGCATGCCGTCCGACATTCCTGTGTACGCGACAGGAAGCGAACCGCTGCCACTTTATCAGTTGGTCGCAAACGCCGGCCTTGCCCCCAGCAACTCAGAAGCAAGGCGATTGATGGAAGGCGGAGGGGTGAAGGTGAACGGCGAAGCCAAAACCGATCGGGATTATGTGATCGAGCCCAAAGACGGTATGGTGGTACAGGTCGGCAAGCGCAAATTTGTCCGCCTGGAAATCAGGTAAAAAAGACAAGCCCAATCACCGCTACGCATACACTGAAGAATCACGTGATGCGGAGCGGTGAAAATGATGTTCAAGCCCAAAAGATCACAGAGATTATCGATGAGGAAAAGCTGGGTGATATGGGGAACACTCGCTCTCTTTGGCTGGTTATCCGGGGTTTTCATCCATTACCTGGACCACCAGTTGCGGCCTCAGATCATGGGCATGGCCGTCGGCGTTTCAAGGCAAATGGCCGCGCAAGCGATCACCGATATGCTCTACAAGCGCTTGGCGCAATCTAAGGATTTTTCTAGATTGGTCGTGATCGACCACGATCGTTCCGGGCAGATCGTCAGTGCACATTTTGATCTATCCAAAGTAGCGGGCATTGAGAGTGACACTACATCAGTGGTGCAAAAGGAATTGATTCAGCTCGGGCGCAGGGTGATATACATTCCTGCGTTTCAAACGATGGGAAGCACGCTTCTCGCCATGTACGGTCCTTCCATTCCAGTTCGCATCGTGCCGCTTGGTTCCGTGGAAAGCCACGTGGTACCAGAGGTAAAATCGGCGGGCATCAATCAAACCGTCCACATTCTCAACCTGAGTGTCGTGGCACAGGTCGGAGTGGTGGTTCCTTTCGTGACAGAACCGGTGAAGGTTACGTCTACTGTTCCCATCGCATACATGGTGCTTGTGGGGGCAGTGCCAAGAGTGGTGGGTGACGGCCTCGCAGCTTATCGGGAGGCGCTAAATACAGGGACCACAAGCAGTCATTAACAGCTTGATGCGTTTTTGATTTTGCCATACTACTCTTGAAGGAGGAGTGGATGATGGAGATTCGATTGCGACCCGAAATGCGCACAGAGGGCGGTGAAATGATCACCATCTTTCGGGATGACGAATGGGTGGGCGACGCCTATTTTATTTATCGCGAAGGAGATATGTTGACAGGAACCATTCAACTGGATTCGGTAATGGTCAGTGCTTCCGATTATTCGCCGATTATTGAGGTGGCAAGAACCTATGCCGAAGACCTTGCTGATGCGTTGGCTGTCGAAGATGCGGTCATCGCAGGAACAATTGGGGATGTGAAAACCGTCCTAGATGTGGGGACGGAGGAAGACGATGCTACGGTCTTATGGCTAACCGAAGAGGAAAGTGACATGGAATCCCCAGGGGAATTTTCCTATACGGTAGAATTTAAACCTGACGGGTCCATGCAAGTGGAACGAAAAAGTATGGAATAAGCGATGAGAGAATAGAGAGGGAAAAACAATGCTTGGCTATCTGGGACCGCGCGGTACGTATTCGGAGACGGCCGCCCACTTTTTTATGGACAAAATTCAGTCTGATCACCACGTAGAGATGCAGCCGATTTCTTCCATTTCGCACGTACTCGACGATGTCGAATCGGGTCGTGTGCAAATGGGGGTGGTACCGCTCGAAAATTCGCTCGAAGGGTCTGTGCTTGTCACACTGGACAGGTTGGCCACATCCCCGCTCACGATCTGCGCGGAAGTGGTGCTGCCAATTCGTCATATGGTCTTTGGCCTGCAAGGAACAGACTTTGAAAAAGTCGAAAGGGTGTACTCCCATCCGCAAGCGTTGGCTCAATGCAGAAGTACGCTCTATCAGCATTTTCCCCATGCGGAACATGTGGATTACGACAGTACTGCAGGAGCCGTACAATTTGTCGCAACAGAGAAAAACATGGCGATTGTGGCCGTCGGCAGTCTCGAATCGGGCCGCGGCGCAGCACTTGAAGTGTTGATTAAAGACGCTCAGGACACCACTGGCAACGAAACCCGGTTTGCACTAGTTTGCAGGGCGGATCGTTTGATTCCCCTTCGCCCTGAGGTCCTCGCCTCTGTGCAGAACGCTTCGGAAAAAACATCGATTCTGCTGGCGCTCGGTGATGACCATCCTGGAGCATTGTATGAGGTGCTGCGGGTTTTTGCTGATTACGATGTTAACCTTAGCAAATTAGAGTCTCGACCCACGCGAAAAGGGCTGGGAAGTTATCATTTTTACATTGATCTCGTGGGAGATCCGAAAGATGAAGCCACAAAAGAAGCGCTGGAAAAAGTACGGGCGATTCAAGGATTTTCTATGAAAAATATAGGATCATATCCCTGTTTTTTACTTGATTAGGACTTGAATTTGACAGTTTTAGTCGAAACCTCTATAATGTCCTCACAACTATGTTTTCTAAAGAGAACTTCTTGTCCTTTCTCTGCGTCATCTCACCCCCACACGCAAAGCGAGGAAAAGGAAGTTCTCTTTAGTTTTGTCGTTAACCGCCCAATTTTCGTGATTTCCCTGTCAATTTGCCTACCAGTGCATATATTGCTAAAGACATTTGACCGGGGAGGTCGATCGACTTTGCAAGAATATTATGTGAAAAGTGGAGACACCATGTGGAAAATAGCCAACCGTCTCGGTATACCGCTTTCGTCGCTGATTGCGGCAAATCCTCACATCGCAGACCCGAATGTCCTGAACCTCGGGGATATCATATACCTGCCTACGGGCACTTCCACGGGACCGTCGATGATGGGGGCAACTCCCATGGCAGGCTACGCAGGTCCAACCTGGCAATACACTGTAAAAAGCGGGGATTCCCTGTGGAAGATATCAAAGCGGTACGGGGTTCCTCATGCCGACTTGATCGCTGCCAATCCTCATCTCAGCGATCCTAACATGATCATGCCAGGACAGGTGATCTACGTGCCTGGTCGTCGTCCCGGGGTGTCAAAAAAAGCGGTTCCACAAAAGCCCTATTATGCGCCTCCTGCGTATCAACCGCCATCAGTCGCCTATCCACCACAACCGCTGATCAATATTTCCCCACCCACGCAGATCAATGCCGATTTAAACATCAACCAGATCAATCCGCCAGTTTATGAGGCACCTAAGTATGTCCCTCCACAGCCGTACGAACCAATGCCGCCAAAAATGCCGAAACAGGTACATCACCATCATCAGCCATCGGTGGCAAAACTCTACATCCAGGAAGAAGTCACTGAAGTAGTCAAGAAGAAAAAGCCGCCGGGCTATGTCACTTTCTGTTACGATCCGACCCTGCCTCCTGGTGTGATTATTCAGGGTCCACCGCTTGGGGACGTGAGCAATCCTTTTGTGCCTCCCTCTCACATTGGCGGGTATAAACCTTTCTATGAATACGGCACCGAAAGTTCATCGGGGTGGAAGATGGAATCAAAGTGGTTCAAGGAGTCATCCAGTTGATGTTGCAGTTGGCGGCGGGTGAAGGGAATTCCCCACCTGCCGCATCACTTTCGCAATGAGGGGACCGTTGATGGAAACTTGGCTGACAAGCGTTGCGGCGCAAGAATTGGCGGCGGCTTATGGATTTCAGGTGAGGGCACTCTTGCCAATGCGAAGCGTGGTCGGCGTGCTCACCGATCAAGGAAGGTTCATCTGTAAACGATATCACCGGGCAAAAGGAATGAGTTATCGACATCTACTTGGCATCGTTCAAGTCAAGGAGTCGTTAGCTCACTATGGCCTCGTGAAGTCGTATCGCAAAACGGTGGACGGAGAACCTATTTTCGCCTGGGAGGGAGACCCCGTCACCTTGGAAGCGTGGGTGAAGGGGAGACACGCCGATTTTCACGATCGCAGGGAAAGAATGGCTGCGGTCCAGGCCATTGCCAGACTGCATCGACTGCGTATTCCAATTCCCAGGGAGTTATTACCGGATACCACAGTGCTCCACAAAATGGCCGGGCGATTGCAAAAGGCGTCAGAAGTTGTGGCCGCAGGGAACCTGATCGGCATGTCCAGAAAAGAATGGAACCATTGGAAGGGGCGTGCGATCAGCGCTCTTCAACTACTGTCAACGCCAAAATGGGAAGATTTTTTTCTCGAAGATAAAAACAGGGGGGCTTTTTGCCATCGTGACCTCGCTCCGCACAATATTCTCATCGCAAGAGGCAGTCCTGCCTCTTTGATCGACTTCGATCTTGCAGGGATGGACAGTCCAGTATATGACCTGTTTCAATTGTTTGACCATGTGGCTTATCGAGCGTTGCCGCCAAAAGGATGGGAGGCAGAAATGGTTCAGGAATACGAAAAAATATCGCCCTTGTCTCCTCATCAAAAACAGGCGCTTTCGCTTATCCGGCTGTATCCATCACTCCTTTTGCGTGAGATCGCAGACTTGCACGGGGTAAGGAATGAGCGCGCAAAGGCACGCCTTGGTACGCGCATCCGCTATGTCCGAATGGTAGAGGAAGAGCGTTCACTCGCCATTCCATGATATACTCTAAGGCATAGATGAGTTGGTACGGGAGGATGACGATTGAAAGTTCTTCGCATAGGACTGGGACAAGTTCGACCTGCGCTTGGCGATGTCTCGCGCAACCTCAACCTCCATCTGGAATGGGTGGAAGAGGCTGAAAAGCAAGAGATACAATTGTTGGTATTTCCTGAATTGGGGCTCACAGGTTATTACCTGAAGGATTTGACGCTGGAGGTGGCCCGACCGCTTGACCATCCGGACATTTTGAGGATGGTGGATGCGAGTCGGAAAGTGGACCTGGTGTTCAGCTTTATCGAGGAGAGCGGCGATCACCGCTTTTATGTGGCGGCGGTTTATGCCTCCAAAGGACAAGTGGTGCATGTCCATCGAAAATTGTATTTGCCCACCTATGGGATGTTTGAAGAAAGTAGACATTTCGCTAAAGGGAAAGAGATGCATTCATTTGCCTCCGGACTTGGTGCGCAGATGGGGATGGCGATTTGCGAAGATGCGTGGCATCCGTCTGTGCCTTATTTGCTGTCGATCGCTGGCGTCGACGTGGTGATCATCCCTGCGGCCGGACCGGGAAGAGCGCTCAGTGGTGACCCCAATACTGGTTCACAGCAGTTTTGGCATCGATTGATTCGTACATACGCTCAACTTTTTACAAGTTATTTTGTATTTGTCAATCGCGTGGGTTTTGAAGATGGGGTATTCTTTTTTGGCCACTCGGCAGTGGCAGGACCGGACGGCGAACTAGTCGCATCGACGGATTCCATGGACGCGCAGTTGCTGGCAGTGGAGATAGACCTGGATTTGCTTCGAAAAGAGCGCTACCGCTCTCCGTTTTTACGGGACGAAGATCCGCATCTGACGCTGCGTGAACTCGAGCGCATACTTGGGAGGTAATCTGACGATGGCAATCAACCATCTGGAAGATGTGCTTTTATATCTGGATCAAAGCATCAGTCATGCCTTACCGGTGCTCGTCGCGTTTTTGCGGGAAGAGACGGAAAAAGCCGGGTTTAAGGACGTGGTATTTGGCCTCTCAGGGGGCATCGATTCAGCGGTCGTAGCCTATCTTGCTGCGGAAGCGTTTGGAAAAGATAGAGTACATCCTTTGATTATGCCGTATAAGACAAGTAGTCCCGCGAGCCTAGAAGATGCACAAAAAGTGGTGAGTGCACTGGGGCTTGAAGGGAAAGTAGTGGACATCACGCCGCAAATTGACGCGTATTTTGCAAATCAGGAGGAAGCGACACCGCTTCGGAGAGGCAACAAGATGGCGCGCGAGCGGATGACCATCATCTATGACCATTCCGTCATTTATCGGGCACTTCCGCTCGGAACCAGCAACAAGACGGAACTCCTCCTGGGATACGGTACGCAGCACGGGGATCTCGCTTCAGCGATCAACCCGATCGGAGACCTCTACAAAACGCAGATCCGCAAAGTGGCCTCCCAACTTGGCGTGCCGCAAAGCATTCTGACCAAGCCGCCATCTGCAGACCTTTGGGAGTCGCAAACGGATGAAGGGGAGCTTGGCTTTACCTACGATGAAGCGGACGTCATCTTGCATTTACTTGTTGACGACCGTTTTTCTCCGGAAGAAGTCGTTCAAGCGGGATTTCGGGAAGATCTCGTGAGAACGATCACGAAACGAATGATGCAGAATCAGTACAAAAGAAGGCTTCCACTCATCGCAAAGGTGTCTAGTCGAACGATTGGCATCGATTTTCGTTATCCACGGGATTGGGGAATGTAAAGCAAGGAGGAAGCACATTGTCAGGACATTCAAAGTGGAAAAACATCGCTCATCGTAAGGGCAAGCAGGACGCGTCGAGGGCACAACTGATCACGAAACTTTGTCGCAACATCTTTGCTGCCGCCAAACGCGGTGGTGGCAATCCAGACACGAACTACGCGCTAAAAATGGCGATCGAGAAAGCGAAAGAGGCGAGTGTGCCGGGAGACACGATTGCGCGCACGCTGGGAAAGGCGACGGGAACGCTGGAAGGCGTTCACTTTGAAGATTTTTTGTATGAAGGATATGGTCCTGCTGGGACGGCGATCATGCTCGAGATCTCCTCAGACAACCGCAACCGGACCGCAGCCGACATCCGCCACCTTTTTTCCAAGCATGGGGGTAGTCTTGGCGAGTCAGGCTGCGTGGCTTGGATGTTTAAGCGCGTTGGCCAGGTATCGCTGGATGTGGAAAAATTGACGTTAAGTGAAGACGAACTCCTGCTCGCTGCGCTGGAAGCGGGAGCGGACGATGCGCTGCTGGAAGAGGAGGAATGCAGCGTTTACTGCGAGCCGGAGAACCTCTCGGACGTGGAAAAGTCACTGGTTGAGCAGGGACTTCCCGTGGAGTCGGTGGCGCTTGCATTTGTGCCGTCAAATACCGTTGAAGTCGCGGGAGAAGACGCGGAACTGGTGGCAAGTCTTCTGGAAAAGCTGGAAGAACACGACGACGTGCAAAATCTCTATACGAATGCGGTATTAACTGAGCAATAAAGTGGGAATGTGAGGGGAACTCCATGCGGGTGCTTGGCATTGATCCGGGGTTTGGACGGACAGGGTACGGCGTGATCGATGCGGTCGCAGGGCGGCAAAAGGCGCTGGAATACGGCTGCATTGAAACGTTGCCAACGGACGAAATGGGGCGAAGGCTTCACGATATTTTTGGTGCCGTGAGGGAAATCATCGAGAAGTATCAGCCGGACGTCATGGCGGTAGAGCAGCTTTTTTTTAATCGCAATGTCACGACCGCCTTCAAGGCATCAGAAGCGCGCGGGGTGGTGGTGCTCGCGGCGGAGATGGCAGGCATTCCCCAGGTTTCCTATACGCCGATTCAGGTCAAGCAGGCAGTGGTAGGGTATGGCCGGGCAGAAAAAAGACAGGTGCAGGAAATGGTGAAGGTGCTGCTGGGGTTGGCGACAATTCCCAAACCGGACGATGCCGCGGATGCACTTGCGATTGCCATCGCGCATGCCCAGGCTGGCGCATTTGAGTCGAGGATCCCAAAATAATTAGGAGATCATCTGGGGACAGAGAGGCGGAGAAGCATTGATTGCCATCCTGGAAGGCAACGTGATAGACAGGGAAGAGGACGCGCTGGTGATCATGGTCGGCGGTGTGGGCTACAGGGTTCATGCGCCGAAATCTTTGTTGCTGGAAGCGCCAGATGGGGAAGTGCTGCGGCTATTTACCCATCTGGTGGTTCGTGAAGACGCGCAGGTGTTATACGGATTTGCGACCAAAGAAGAGCGGATGCTGTTTGTGAAATTGCAAAACGCAAGTGGCGTCGGACCCAAACTCGCGCTGCAGGTACTTAGCCATTTTTCTGTGGATGAACTGGTACGCGCAATTGCCGAAGCGGATGTAAAAAAACTCTCTAAGGTGCAGGGAGTTGGCGCGAAGACGGCTTCAAGGATTGTGCTCGAATTAAAAGGGAGCCTGGAAAATTGGGAACTGGTTGCTCATTCGGCCAAATCGGATAAGATTGGCGCAGCAGTATCACCGCGAAGTGGTCCACTCGTCGATATTGAAGAGGCGCTTTTCCAACTCGGCTTTGGCGAGCGCGAAGTGGCACCAGTGCTTGCAGAGCTTGCGCCGGAACTTCTGAATTTAGGCGTAAATGAGGGGATCAGGCGGGCGCTTCAAGCGCTTGCCCGTTAGATGATCGGAGGGGTGCCAGGTGCATGAACGGATTGTTTCTGCCACGGTGGTGGGAGATGATCAGAAAGAGGAATCGCTCCGGCCCCGTTTTTTAAACGAATACATTGGCCAGAATGAACTCAAAGAAAACCTGAGAATCTATATCGACGCGGCGAAAATGCGCAAAGAGGCGCTGGACCACGTGCTTTTTTATGGTCCTCCAGGGCTTGGCAAGACTTCGCTTGCGCACATTATCGCCAATGAACTCGGCGTGAATATCCGCGTGACCTCGGGTCCTGCGATTGAACGGGCGGGGGACCTTGCGGCATTAGTCACTAATTTAAGTGAGGGCGATGTGCTTTTTATCGATGAAGTGCATCGCCTGCCAAAGACAGTGGAAGAAGTGCTGTATCCCGCAATGGAGGACTTTGCGGTGGACATTATGCTTGGCAAAGGGCCTAGTGCGAGGTCGCTTCGCCTTGACTTACCCCCCTTTACGCTGGTGGGGGCGACGACGAGGGCAGGGCTTCTGTCCGCACCGCTTCGGGATCGCTTTGGCGTGATTTTTCATTTGAATTACTTTCCCGTCGAAGACCTGGAAAGAATTGTGACTCGCTCTGCAGCCATACTCGGTGTGGCACTTGACCCGCACGGCGCTTTTGAAATTGCTCGCAGGTCTCGGGGTACGCCGCGGGTGGCCAATCGTCTGCTGCGGCGGGTTAGAGATTTTGCCCAGGTGACTGGAGACGGGGGAATCGACGAAGAGTTGGCTGCCGTCGCACTTGAACGGATGAAAGTGGACGCGTACGGTCTCGATGAACTTGACCATCGGCTGCTCTTAACGCTAATTGACAGATTTGGCGGCGGGCCTGCGGGACTTGATACGCTGGCTGCCAGTATCGGGGAAGACTCAGGGACACTGGAAGATGTATACGAGCCCTATTTGCTGCAAACGGGACTGATCCGACGAACCGCGCGCGGAAGAGAAGCGACAGATGCGGCGTATCGCCATTTTCAACGGACAAGAATCAATTAAAGAAATGAATGGCATTCTGAAAGCGGCTTGTGCTATAGTGCAAAGAGTGGCAAGGCGGTGAAACATTGCACGTATTGGATTATGATTATGAGTTGCCGGAAGAACTCATTGCGCAAACTCCCGCAAAGAAGCGCAGCGAGTCGCGTTTGCTTGTACTGAATCGGACAAGCGGGGAGCTTTCGCATGAACATTTTTTTGATTTGCCCCGTCACATTCAGGCGGGAGATTTACTGCTTGCGAATAACTCCAGAGTAATCCCTGCGCGCCTTTACGGAGTAAAGGAAAGCACCGGTGCCGTGATCGAAATGCTGCTTTTGCGACCGCACGGCAATCCTGGCATGTGGCAGGCACTTGTGCGACCAGGCAAAAGGGTGAAGCCAGGTCAAACGGTGGTGTTTGGCAATGGTGAACTGAAGGCTCAAGTCGTGGACGAGCTGGAGGAAGGCGTGCGACTGGTGGAATTTTCGGAAACCGGAGATTCGTTCGATCGGTGGCTTGAAAAACTCGGCGAAATGCCTTTGCCTCCTTACATCAAGGAAAAACTCGATGACCGCGAACGCTATCAGACGGTGTACGCGCGAGAAAAAGGCTCTGTGGCCGCTCCCACGGCAGGGCTTCATTTTACGCCGCAACTGCTTGATGCGATAAGGATACAAGGAGTCGATATCGAATTCATCACCCTTCACGTGGGGCTTGGAACATTTCGTCCTGTTCAAGTCGAAAACCCTGAAGAGCACCACATGCACGAAGAGTGGTACGCGGTCTCTGCGGATCTTTTTGCGAAGATCAAAGCAGTACGGGAAGCGGGACATCGTGTTTTTAGTGTGGGAACGACGACAGTGAGGGCGCTTGAATCTGCGTATCTCAAATGGCAAAGCGGAGGCGCCAATTCAGAGGATGGAATGGTTTCGGGGTTTACTGATCTGTTCATTTATCCCGGATTCGAGTTTCATGCGACGGATGCGCTGATCACGAACTTTCATCTGCCAAAATCGACACTCTTGATGCTGATCTCGGCACTTGCAGACCGGGAACGCATCCTTGAGGCGTATCGCGTCGCGGTGAATGAACGGTACCGTTTTTTTAGTTTTGGCGATGCCATGCTCATCAAATAGAACCAGCATTGAAGGAGAGCGGTTGTGTCAGCGATTTCGTTTCAATTGTTAAAAGTCAGTCGGGATTCCATGGCGCGTCGCGGTCGGTTGAGGTTGCCTCACGCGGTAGTGGAGACTCCGATTTTTATGCCTGTGGGCACACAGGCCACCGTGAAAACGCTCAGCCCGGAAGAACTGCAGGACATAGGCGCGCAAATCGTGCTTTCCAATACATACCACCTGCATTTGCGCCCTGGCGAGGATATTGTCAAAGAGGCTGGCGGACTGCATCATTTTATGAACTGGCCTCGAGGCATTTTGACAGACAGCGGCGGCTTTCAGGTGTTCAGTTTGTCGACCCTTCGCAAGATCAGCGAAGAAGGGGTGGAGTTCCGATCCCATATTTCCGGGGAAAAGCTCTTTCTCGGGCCTGAGGACTCGATTCGGGTGCAAAATGCCCTTGGTGCCGATATCATCATGGCGTTTGACGAGTGCCCACCCTACCCGGCAGACGATGACTATGTCCTGAATTCGTTGAAGCGGACGACCAGGTGGGCCAAACGCTCACTTGCCGCTCACAAGAGGCAGGACGAACAGGCGCTTTTTGGTATTGTTCAAGGCGGGATGAACAAGGAAATGCGAAAGCTGGCAGCAGAAGAACTGGTGGAACTGGATTTTCCCGGGTATGCGGTGGGCGGACTCAGCGTGGGAGAACCTAAACCGCTAATGTATGACATTCTTGCCTATACCACACCCCTTTTACCGGCAGACAAACCAAGGTATCTGATGGGGGTCGGCTCACCAGATGATCTTTTTGAGGGCGTACTGCGCGGAGTGGACATGTTCGATTGTGTATTGCCCACCCGCATTGCAAGAAATGGCACGGTCTTTACGAAGCATGGCAAACTCGTCGTGAGGAATGCGAAATACGCTAGGGACTTTAGACCGCTCGACGAATCGTGTGACTGCTATGTTTGCAAGAACTATTCAAGGGCTTACATCAGGCATTTGATCAAGGCAGAAGAAACATTCGGAATTCGCTTGACCTCTTATCACAACGTGTATTTTCTGGTAAGGTTAATGCAAAAAATTCGTGTGGCCATCGAAGAAGATACCCTATTGGCACTGCGCCATACCTTTTACCATGACTATGGCTACCAGTTAAACGATCAAGAAGTATAAAACCAGAAAGGTGGAAATCCCATGAATACCAGCACACTTGTGCAATACTTGCCCATCGTGGTGATTATTATCGCGTTTTATTTTATTTTGATTCGCCCTCAACAAAAGCGTCAGAAAGAGCGCAATGCCATGCTGAAGGCGATTGAAGTAGGCGATAAAGTGGTGACGATCGGCGGTATCCACGGCAATGTGGTGGAGATGGACGATCAGACGATCACGCTGCGCGTGGCGGATAATACCCGCATCAAATTTGAACGCAGTGCAGTGAATGCGGTAAGAGAGAAGCAGTAAAATCAAGCATACTTGCGAAATTGCACCCCGATTACTCCACCAAACACTCCGATCAAAATGAGGATCAGAATGCGGGCCAATGTGGCAGCCTGAAAAGATGCGCTAAGGTCAATCAGGCTGCCGATGATGGCGAGCAGCAAACTGAAAATGAGCGCAGTACCCCCACCGTAAAGCCACCCTTTTTTTCCTGCATAGCGCGCCGCGGTAAATGCGCCAAATAGTGTTGAGACTGTATTGATGGTATAGGCGCTATAGGGAAGAGTGGTTTCCGCTATATTGGTCCAGGTATAAACGGCTGACATCAGCAGGGTAAACAACAGGGACAAGAGAAAGGCGACAATGACGCCTAAAATAAGCGGCGACCCTTGGGAATCCATGCGAACGGATGACCACCACTTGCTATTCATAACCATCCTCCTCACTACACCTGATACAGGCTTTGCAAGGAATATATGCACCTGAATAAGCCAGTATGTCCCAGATTATTTGACAGGCGGTTTAGCTTGCAGGTAGTAGATAGGCTGACCGAGTCTGCGAAAGCGGGTTTCGTACTCCGTCTTTGCGAACCTGCCCTCATGTTCGTTGCCTAAAGGGGGGGCGCTCGACAGGTCGCGGTCTACGGTGATGAATTCCCAGCCTGCATGACGAAACGATTCTATACTCCACTCAAAAAAATCCTCATTGTCTGTTTTCAGTTCTACCCATCCTTCCTGCCTTAACAACGCTTCATAGATGGCGAGAAACCTTGAATGGGTCAGCCTGTGTTTATCGTGCCTACGTTTTGGCCAGGGATCGGAAAAGTTCAGGTAGATGATGGAAAATGCACGACGCTGGAAAATGGTCAGTGCATTGGCGATGTCCATTTTATAAAAATGGACGTTTGACAATTCGTTGCTCGCTGCGAGCGCGGCCGCACGGGCGATGATGGGAATGAATTTTTCTACGCCAAAAAAATAGACAGTTGGGTTCATCGCTGCCATTTGCGATAAGAATGCACCGCGGCCACAACCGATCTCAAGGCGCAAGTCATCATACCTCTTTGCGTCGATTAGGTCTGCTTTTTGTGGATTCAGGTCCAATAAAGTCTCGCTTTTTTCCAAATAAGTGGTGATTTTGTCGTTTCCGCGAATTCGCAACGCGTTTCCTCCTCATACTATGGTCGTGTACTCTCTTGGGGAGTTGAGATGAAATGTTTTTTTTATTGTTGACACGAACCATCTTTACGTACTTTTTTGTGCTCGTAGCGCTACGCGTGATGGGCAAACGAGAAATCGGCAAACTGTCGATTTTTGACCTGGTGGTTTCGATTATGATCGCTGAGATTTCCGCGGTTTCCTTGCAGGACACGAAACTGCCCATCTGGCACGGCGCGTTTATCATCATTTTGCTGGTGCTGTTGCAGATCGGTGTAGCCTTTATTTCCCTAAAAAGCAAACGCATGCACGACCTGATAGAGGGCAAGCCCACCGTGCTCATCGCCAAGGGCAAGATCAACGACAGCGAGATGAAACGCACCCGTTACAATATGAATGATCTATTGATGCAGTTGCGGGAAAAAAACATCTCGAGTGTGGCGGATGTCGAGTTTGCGATTCTCGAGACATCAGGTAAATTGTCGGTTTTTCCTAAATCGGAAAAACAGCCTGTCACCCCGCAGGATTTGACACTGGTGACCAGACCATTTGAAATGACAACATCGATTATTGTAGATGGGCAAGTCGATTATGACAAGCTGAGCGCGATTAACAAGTCGCCAAAATGGCTGTTTGAGCAACTGACCATGCTTGGCTACCATTCCCCGAAAGAGGTTTTTTACGCAGGATGGGATGGGCAGATGCTGCATGTGGATCGGATCGACAACAAAAGCCAGACAAAATCGCAAAATCCTACGCTTTGAGCAGATTCAGTTACCTGGCGAACGGAACGAGCCTGACCCATTTGGCGAGCGATTTGCCGACAAAGGGGATGCGGGAAAAAGCGTGGGAGGTAATGGAGCGCATCATCAAGAGGAGTAGGATATATAGCGATAACCCGGTGGAGATGCAAAAAAGGAGTTGCTGGGACTGGGTCTTGAAAACCGCGGAATAAATCCATGCATAGTGAAGATACAATCCGGTGAGGATGGTCGCGAGTAGCATTTTCCCTATGTCAATCGCATCGACGTAAAAGCCGATTCGTCGACTGACCGAGGCAATGTGGAGCAATGTGGTGGCGACCACAGAAATCGTGACGGACCATGCGACCCCTGCCGCCCCCATGTCAGGTCTGGAAACAAGCAAATAAATAAGCAGCAGTTTGATTGCAGCGCCAATGATCGAATTGCGCATGGCGATGCCAGCGTGGTTGATTCCTTGCAACACCCCGGAGAGTGGTGCTTGTAAGTATAATAGGAAACCGGCTGGCGCCATGATGGCAAGTAGTTTCCCCACCTGCGCGTGGTGGAAAAGAGCGTAACAAAGGGGAGTGGCAAACATGAACAAGATCAAAGAAGTTGGAAATCCTGTGATCGCAGTCGCTCTGAATGCCTGATAAAGCCTCCGCTCGACGAGACGCTGGTTTTTGACGGCTACTGCTTCAGAGATCGCAGGGACAAGCTGAATGGCGAGCGAATAGGTGATGACCGTTGGAAAAAGCAAGAGTGGCACTGCCATTCCGCTATATTCGCCGTATAACTGAGTGGCAAGCGGCGCTGCATATCCCACATGATGTAGCGATCTGGTGACAAGAATCGGTTCAATGGCAAAGGCGAGGGAACCAAGCAACCGACTGAGCGTGACAGGTATTGCCAATTGGAAGATGGCGTGAAGGCTATTTGTCCAAGGTTCTGTTTGTCCATGAAATTCAGGGAGAGGGAGGGATTGAATGCCTCCTTTTTTTTGATAGACAAAATACATATAAATAAGCCCGGAAACTTCCCCGATGATCATACCGGCTGATACTCCTGCTGCCGCATAAGCCAATCCTTTTTGGAGGGAAAGCAATGTGATCATCCACACTGCGCCAATGCGAACTGCAGTTTCGATAATGGATGCCACGGACGGAACAGACATCATTTGTAATCCTTGAAAATATCCGCGTAGCACAGACGATAACGCGATCACAATAAGGACGGGAATCAGCGTAACAAAGGGAATGTACGCTCTTGGATCCGGAAATATTTTGATGGCGAGTTCGCGCCCGAATAGGGCTAAAGCGACAGTGCCGATCGAGGCAAGGATCATGGTGATGCCTGTGGCGAGCTTCATCACTTGGGATAACCGCTTGCGATCGCCGAGGATTTGCGTTTCTGCGACAATTTTGGCTACTGCCACGCCCATTCCGGCAGTTACGATGGTCAGCACCAGCGTCAGTAGTGGAAACACCATTTGAAAAAGACCTATGCCCTCAGCGCCGATCAGGCGCGTGAGAAAGATGCGGTAGACAAATCCCAATACGCGCGTCACCAGGCTGGCTGCGATCAGGATAGTAGCGCCTTTGGCAAAGGATTGACGGATCATGAAGTCGTGCACCTCATTCACTAGATGGCATCAATTGAACCTATGAGAAAGCATGTCAAGTTAGTCCAAATGAACTTGAACCAGATATCAAACGATGAGAAAATAGGAATGGTAAAGGGGGAAGTGGCAAAATGGCGGACCTGGGAAGTGACTCGACCGATCGCGTTCAGCACCACGGCGTGGTCAAAATATTCGGTAAGAATCGGAATGATGCGCCAAAACGTTTGATTTTTAATCAAAATCGTGAAAAAGAGACAGAAGATGAGCTGGTGATAGATGGTGTTGATGATGACAAAGTCCTGGAGGCTAAGGCTTTAGAGGTAGAGACAGAGGAAGCTTTGCCAGAGGAAGCTTTGCCAGAGGAAGCGTTGCCAGAGGAAGCGTTGCCAGAGGAAACGTTGCCAGGGGGAACTGAGGCAGACGATATAGATGAAGATTTGCTAGAAGTAGCAAAAGTAGACGACGAAGACGAAGTTTTGCTAGAAGTAGTTGAAGCCGCAGAAACAGTGGAAGCACTCCTTCCTGATGAGGAAGAAGTGAAGCTGCCAGCGGAGTTGGAAGCGGTTTTTCGTCAGGCCGAAGGCACAGGTTCTGTTCAACTGGAACATCCGCTTGAGGCAAAAGTCCGCGAACTCATGGAACTGGTAAGCAGTACACCGCCAATCCCGGACGATGTGCTGGAGGATGACGATACTAACGAGGATGTTTCTTTGTTAGCAGGAGAGCCAAGCCGGGATATCGAGCTATTGCTCGATGATAAAGTAAGGGAATTCCGCTTTCTAGGTTATGGGCACATCACCTCTGAGCATATTTGGACATATTTTCAGCAACTGCGAAAAAGGCGTCCAAGAAACCTGCACGAATTGGTGAATGGCATTCTTTCACTGCAACCGCAAGCGGTAATGAACTACGATTTACAGACAGCTTATAGAAATTCGAGTGAATCGTTGGAAGATATACTAAATGATTTAAGATAAAATGGATTGCATCCATAGAAAAAAGGTTGTATCGTATTACTGTTGTGAAGACTGTCTAGGAGGAACACCATGATTAAATGGGGACGCCTCACGACTTTTTTTGTTTTAGTCGTGTTGATATTCGGCATTATATTTTCTACGAGCAAGATGCTTTATTCGAGAATTCCACTGGGGCTCGATCTGCAGGGCGGCATTGATGTCCTGTATCAGATTGGAGGTCCTGGACAAAAGGTCACCTCAAATGACATTACGGCCACAGTGGCCGCGCTTGGCAATAGGATCAATGTGCTTGGCGTATCTGAACCGCTGATTCAGGTGGAGAACGGCAACCGCGTTCGCGTTGACCTGGCAGGCAAGTTCAATCAGTTGCAGGCAAGGCAATTCTTGTCGCAGGAGGCCAACCTCGAGTTCAAATCTCCCTCTGGGCAAGTACTGATGACAGGGAAAGACATCAAGGACAATGCCCACTACGAGGCGGACCCCACCACAGGTGCGCCGGACGTGGCGATCTCGTTTAAGAACCCTGCACAGTTTCAGGCGATCACGCAAAAGTACTTAAATCAAAAGGTGTCGATTTGGCTCAATAACAAGATGATTGATGATCCCACGATCCAATCAGTGATTTCCGGAGGCAACGCGGTCATTCAGGGCAGTGCCTCTGTTCAGGCAGCGGTGAGTTTGGCCAAGCTTTTAAATGCGGGTGCACTGCCGCTTCCGCTGCATGAGCTCTCCTCGATGACGGTGGGACCGTCTTTGGGACAGGCGGCACTTCACGCGACGCTCATCGCGGCGCTCGTTGCGGTCATTTTGATTTTTGCTTTTATGATCTTTATGTATCGTTTGCCGGGATTAGTCGCGGTGGTTGCGCTTTGTGGCTATGTGTATCTCGTAGTTGCGGTATTTGCGGGTCTTCAAGTGACGTTAACCCTAACCGGTCTTGCTGCTTTGGTGCTTGGCATCGGTATGGCTGTTGACGCCAACATCATTACCTATGAACGGATCAAAGACGAATTGCGCAATGGGAAGTCTCTTCAATCTTCCGTGGTATCCGGGCAACGCAAAGCGCTTCGCACGATTCTTGATGCGAACGTGACGACGCTGATTGCCGGTATCGTCATGTACTGGTATGGGACAGGTGATGTGCGCGGATTTGGCGTCGCACTGATCACCAGTATTCTCGTCAGCCTGTTGACAGCGGTGTTCCTAAGCCGTACGTTGCTTCAACTGCTGACTCGTTCGAATCTGGTGAAAAATCCGTGGCTATACGGCGCGAAGAGAAAGGTGGCCGCGACCAAATGAGATTTCCCATCGTAACAAAACGAAAATGGTTTTTCCTGTTATCCGGTTCTATTACGGTTGCAGGTATCATTGTCATGCTGGTGTTTGGTCTGAATTTGGGGACCGACTTTAAGGCCGGAGCCCAGATCCAAGTCCAACTCAATCAGGCGTTTCAAACGGCGAAAGTCCAAAAGATCTTCACTAAAGTGGGATTAGACGTCCCCGCAAGCGCCATTACCTCCGCAGGGACGACAAATAACATGGCGGTAGTGCGTTTGGGGACTACCTTGAATGCCAAGCAGGAAGCCGCGATCAATAATGCGATTACTTCTGTTTATCCCAAGGCGCTGGTGCCGGCGGAATTTTCTTCCGTGGACCCGGTGATTGCACAGGAACAGTCGCAAACAGCCATCTGGGCCGTGGCGCTTGCATCGCTTGGCATCGTGATTTACGTGGCGATCCGTTTTGAATATCGCTTCGCTATTTCCGGGATCATTGCGCTGCTGCACGATGCCTTTATTGTCATTTCGGTGTTTGCACTGCTTCGCATTCAGGTCGATCTACCTTTTATCGCTGCAGTGCTGACTATCGTAGGTTATTCGATCAATGATACGATCGTAATTTTTGACCGCATCCGGGAAAACATGAAGAGTGCGAAGGTGAAGACGCTCAAGGAACTGGAAGAACTGGTGGACCATTCACTATGGCAGACGATGGCGCGCTCTATCAATACGGTCATGACCGTGTTGTTTGCAGCGATCACCCTGTTCCTGTTTGGCGGAAGTTCCATCCATAACTTTACCTTTGCCTTGTTGATTGGTCTCGTAAGCGGAGCGTATTCATCGATATTTATTGCCAGTCCCATCTGGGTGATCTGGCGCAGTCGTTCGCTTGGAAAAACCAAAAGAAAAAAGGCGACAGCGTGATTGATGCGAAAAAGGATGCCCCGGCTAAGGCCGGGGTGTATTTTTTCTAACGCAACATCGAGGATTGATACCCTCGCACGAGATGGGGGAAAAACATCATCAAAACTCAGGAACTAAACAAACAATCCGATAAATTGGCCGGTTTTAGTCTTTTGTTGAACGTAGCACTTACCCTCGCAAAAGCAGTGGTTGGCGTTCTGACACAAAGTCAGGCGCTGCTTGCTGACGCTGTTCACAGCGGAGCGGATGTCGCAGGATCTTTTGCGGTGCTGATCGGGCTGTGGGTGGCAAGGCGGCCGGCAGACGAGGACCATCCTTACGGACATGGCAAGGCGGAAATCGTGGCGGCAAGTCTCGTCGCCACTTTACTCATCCTCGCAGGTCTGGAAGTGGCTTATTCAGCAGTTCGACAATTTTTTCTTCCTGTGCCAAACCAGGATATTTGGGCACTGGGGACAGGCGTTGTGGCGGTGTTAAGTAAAGAGATCGTCTATCGTTACCAGTTTCGCATTGGCAAATTACTTCATTCTCCAGCACTCATTGCAGGCGCAAAGGACCATCGATCGGATGTGTACTCGTCGCTTGCGGCTTCTCTTGGTATCGGAATTGCTATGCTTGGCTCGCAGTTTCACGTCCCTGTGCTTCTCTATGCAGACCCGCTCGCTGCGTTCGTGGTGGCTGTTTTAATTGTACATATGGGATATAAGATGGCCGTAGAATCCTATACCTCTTTGCTGGAGCAGGTCATTACTCCAGAGGAAACTCAAGACATGGAAGACATCATTCAACACATCTCAGGCGTCTGCCGGGTAGACAGCGTGCGTGCCCGTTCCCATGGGACATATCTGGTGGTAGATGTGCGAATCAGTGTCGATCCGCAAATCACTGTGATGGCTGGACATAACATTGCAAAAGACGTCAAGCAAAGTCTCTTAGACAATTTCCCCCGCATTCAGGAGGTACTTGTCCATATCAACCCTTACCTCGTACAATGACGGTTCGATTGCGGGTTCACAAGTAACTCACGTATAATATAATGATCAAGTATTTTACATCGTAGAAATCAGGTGTATGGATTGGATCTTGCGGATAAAATCAGAGTGATTGAAGACTTTCCCTCCCCGGGAATCAGTTTTAAGGATATTACGACACTTTTAAATGATCCTGAGGCGTTTCGCTTTACCATTGATCAATTGGTAGTGTTTGGAAAAGCAGTGGGTGCGAACGTGGTGGTTGGCCCCGAGGCGCGCGGTTTTGCGGTAGGTGCGCCAGTCGCCTATGCGCTAGGTGTTGGATTTGTCCCTGTGAGAAAACCGGGGAAACTCCCTTCTCGAACACTCGCGATGGAATATGACTTGGAGTATGGCCATGATCGCATAGAAATCCACGAGGATGCGTTGACTACTGAATCAAGGGTGCTCATTGTTGATGATTTGCTTGCAACTGGCGGCACAGTGGGCGCCGTTGCAAAACTCGTTGAACAGTCTGGCGCAACCATCGCCGGTATGGGATTTATCATCGAATTGTCGGGATTAGCTGGTCGACAAAAAGTGGCGAATTACAACGTGCTATCTCTCATTACCTACGATTGAAGAGCACTAGATAGAGTCTAGGAGGTGAGTGAGTATGGAAGCAAGGTCCATCGATCGAGATGAAAGACGTGGCATCGACGAAGACCTCACGATGGCAGAGAACAGTCCCAAAGATACAGAACCTGTCAGTGTTGAACAAGCGGAAAAGGCGCTGCAAAAACTTTTTAAGAAAGCCCCTTATCTGACAGAGGTTGATCAAGAACTCCTGAAGCGGGCGTATACCTACGCAGAGTTGCATCATCGCGGTCAAAAGCGAAGCTCTGGGGAGGATTACATCATTCATCCCGTTGCCGTTGCGGAAATACTCGCAGGTCTTCAGCTCGATCCGATGACGCTTGCAGCAGCGCTGCTTCACGATGTCGTCGAAGACACAAAAGTGACCGATGAAGAACTGGTTCGGCAATTTGGATCGGAAATTGCCAGTTTGGTCGATGGAGTGACTAAGCTAAAGCGTTTGCGTTTTGAGTCCAGGGAAGAGCAGCAGGCGGAAAACTTGCGGAAAATGTTTCTGGCAATGGCGAAAGACATTCGCGTGGCTTTGATTCGTCTTTCCGACCGTCTGCACAACATGCGAACGCTGAAATACAGACCCCCCGAAAAACAGCGGAAAACAGCAGAAGAAACGCTGGAAATTTTCGCTCCTCTCGCCCATCGGCTCGGAATGTCCACCATCAAGTGGGAACTCGAGGATACTGCGCTTCGTTACATTGATCCTCAACAGTATTACCGAATCGTCAACCTGATGGCCAAAAAGCGAGGCGAGCGTGAAAAGTACATCCAACAAGTGATGGACGTCATGAAGAACAAGTTGGAGGAACTGAATGTCCGCGCGGAACTTTCCGGAAGAGCCAAACATATTTACAGTATTTACCGGAAGATGAAGGAACAGCACAAAGAATTCAATGAGATCTACGACCTGTTTGCTGTTCGAGTCATTGTGGATACTGTGAAAGACTGTTATTCGGTATTGGGGATTGTTCATACGATGTGGAAGCCGGTCCCTGGCAGATTTAAGGATTACATCGCCATGCCAAAACCTAACTTGTATCAAAGTCTGCACACGACGGTGATCGGCGCAAATGGCGAACCGCTAGAAATTCAGATCCGCACTTGGGAGATGCACCGGACTGCCGATTACGGCATCGCAGCTCACTGGATTTATAAAGAGCAAAATTACGGCAAGGATTCTAGTGCGGCGACTGCAGCCAATACGCAGACGGCGCAAAGTACGTTCGCAAAAAAATTAGCCTGGTTTCGCGAGGTCATCGAATGGCAACAAGATTTTCGCGACGCACAGGAATTTCTAGAAACACTCAAGATGGATTTGTTTGCTGATCAGGTATTTGTGTTTACTCCCAAAGGCGATGTCATTGAATTGCCGGCAGGTTCTTGCCCGATTGACTTTGCCTACCGCATTCACACGGATGTCGGTAATCGCTGCGTAGGTGCAAAAATCAACGGTCGCATCGTGACTCTGGATACCCGCCTTCATACGGGAGACATTATCGAGGTCCTCACTTCCAAATTATCTTACGGCCCTAGCCAGGATTGGCTAAAGATTGCGCAGACGTCGCAGGCCAGGCAAAAGATTCGCATGTGGTTCAAAAAAGAACGCCGCGATCAAAATGTGGAAAAAGGTCGGGAAATGATCGAGAAAGAGATCATCAAGCACCGGCTCGATCCGCATACTGTGATGGCGCAGTATTTGCCGGACGTGCTCGGCAAATTGAATTTTAATAAAGTGGAAGACATGTTTGCAGCGGTTGGCTATGGCGGTATGTCGGCCATCCAAGTAATGACGAGAATTCTTGAACGGATTCGCAAAGACGAGCCCGTCGTCGACTCTGTGGAAGCACTTCCTGTCATGCCAGTCCGTGAAAGGGATAGAGAACGGGAACACAAAAAGAAAACCACTGAAAAGAACAACCTCGGCGTGCGGGTCAAAGGCATTGATAATGTGCTGGTGCGTTTTTCACGCTGTTGCAATCCAGTTCCCGGGGATGAGATTACCGGTTTTGTCACTCGCGGACGCGGGGTATCCGTGCATCGGACTGATTGTCCCAACGTCCTCGCATTAGTGGAAGAAGGCAACCGGATTCTTGAAGTCGAATGGGAACAGTCATTAAGCCAATCCTATAATGTGGACATTGAGGTGACGGCACTGGATCGCAGAGGGCTGATCAATGAGGTGATGAATGCGGTGGTGGAGACCAAAACCGATATCACTGCCGTTTCAGGCAAAGCGGACAAGCGTAAGATGGCCACCATTAACCTCAGCATCAGCATCCGCAATGTCGAACACTTGCGTCAGGTAGTGGAACGAATCAAACGGGTAAAAGATATCTATGCGGTAAGACGCGTGATTCAATAAGGGAGAGATTTTTGAATGAGGGCGGTGGTCCAGCGGGTCAGTTCTGCCAGAGTGAGAGTGGGCCATGAGGTGGTCGGCGAAATCGGACGAGGTCTGTTGGTGTTGGCTGGTTTTACGCATTCTGACGCCAAACCGGATTTGACTTATATGGCAGAGAAAATTCTCAATCTTCGTATATTTGAAGATCCGGAAGGAAAAATGAATGACTCGTGTCTGGATGTAGGAGGCATGATTCTTTCTGTCTCGCAATTTACCCTGTACGGGGATACTCGCAAAGGGAGACGACCCAATTACATGGCGGCGGCGAAGCCGGACTTCGCGCTCGCACTGTATGAAGAGTTTAACCATATGTTGCGGGAGAGTGGACTCATCGTTCGCACAGGAAGGTTTGGGGCGATGATGGAGGTGGAACTCGTGAATGACGGGCCAGTGACGTTGTGGCTCGATACGCAGCATCTATAAGAAGAAGCGGGAGGATAGCGTATGCTAATTCAAACTTTTGTTCTCAATGATCTTTATACCAACACCTACGTGGTGGGGGAGTCAGAGGGAGAAGTAATGGTGATCGACCCGGGGTCAGAAACGATGGACGAAGTGATCGACTTTGTGCGAGATCATCACCTTTCTGTCAAGTACATTGTCAATACGCATGCCCATTTTGACCATGTCATTGGCAACGATAGTTTGAGAAGGCATTTTGGGGTACCGCTTTTTATTCACGAAATGGACCTCGATCTTCTCTTGCAACTTCCCAATGTCACCCAACGGGTTTTTGGCAAATCTGTTGCAAGCAATCCGCCAGATCAGTTTCTGCATGAGAACGATATCATCAAGGTAGGCGCTTACCGCTTTCGAGTACTCGAAACCCCAGGGCACACTCCCGGTGGCATCTGCCTTTATGCTGAACAGGAAGGTGTCCTGCTCACCGGAGACACTTTATTTGCGGGCACCATCGGCAGGACCGACTTGCCTGGCGGTAACGCGAGCCAGCTTTTTCAGTCATTAAAAGAAAAATTATGGCCGCTTCCAGATGAGGTGGTCATCTATCCGGGTCATGAGGAGGAGTCAACAATCGGGGAGGAACGTATGCACAATCCGTTTTTTCATTTCTAAATAAATTTTAGATTAAAAAGTTCATTGGAGATGCGCCTGCCTAAGGCAACTCATCAATGGGACGACGTCCTTTGAACCCTTCAGAAATCCCATGCCAAAACTTGACTTCCGGTTCGTCAGCGCGCCAGCAAAGGTAGGCTTCTTCCCCATTGACCACGGTCAAAAAATCCACCAGCCCTGCATCGATGTCTTTAATTTCGATGGATTCGCTCAGCAGATGGTCGATCTGTTGTCTAGCCGCCATCACCGCAAATTCAATTTCTGTTTCTTCCACAAAAAAACGGTCGGGGTCTCCCGAAGGCTGTTCTCTTTTCTTTCTTTCTATGTAGAGTCGTCGGATGGCAATATCTTCGCGAGCTTGTTTTAAGGCACTCATCATGTTCGCAAGCTGCGGTAGCATCGCGTTGGCTTCTTCTTTGGTATAGTATTTTTTACTCATCGGTTTGCTCCTCTTGTGAGGCTGTCCATATCAGTCCTAGTATACGAAACCGTCCGGATTTATGCCAGATGGTTTGTTTGCGCTATACTGTAGAGATACAGATAGAAGGAGATCGAAAATGGGGGATTTTATCACCCTTCAAGGGATTGTTTTTACCTATGACAAAAGCATATCGCCAGCGCTCGATCACATCACGCTTGCGTTTCAAAAAGGAGAGCGAGTGGCTGTCGTTGGCGCTAATGGCAGCGGAAAGTCGACACTCATCAAGCTAATCAACGGACTTTTGGTGCCTCAAGATGGCAAGGTGACCGTAGCTGGTTATGACACCAGCGTTCGCTCCCATTTGCAGCCCATCCGCCGTATCGTCAGTATGGTGTTTCAAAATCCAGACAATCAGATGGTGGCGGGAACCGTCGAAGAAGAAGTGGCTTTCGGATTGCAAAACTACGGTGTTCCCACTGAAGAGATGCGACGACGAGTACAAGTTGCGCTCGAATATGTGGGATTATGGAGCGAGCGGATGCGTCCGCCGGATCAACTGTCAGGAGGTCAAAAGCAGCGCGTCGCCATCGCTGCTGCACTCGCATTTTCACCTGAATGCCTAATTTTTGATGAGGCGACCAGCATGCTGGACGCGCCAGGTCGCCACTCGGTGATGAAGCTTTTAGACAGATTGAAAGGCGAAGGAAAAACCATTATTTCTGTCACTCATGATATGGAGGAGGCAGCACAGGCAGACCGGATTCTTCTTGTGGATCATGGCCAAATTATCTGTGATGAAGGGCCGGCTGCTTTTTTTTCAAGGGATCTGTCCCATTACCGACTAAAGCGGCCGCTGGCAGCGGAAATCAGCGCGCATTTACGCGCGAGCTTTCCTTGGTTCCCTCATCCGATCATGAAGGTAGAAGGGCTATTAGCAGAATGGGATACATGGAGGCAGGCGGAAAGTGACGATGCGACAGAATAACGAAGTCATCCTGACCATGGAGCGCGTGAGCTTTCGTTACTCGCCAGGCACGCCGTTTGAACGGTTGGCGCTCATTGACATTGCTTTGCGCGTGATGAGGGGAGAACGCGTCGCAGTAGTCGGCCAAACGGGTTCAGGAAAATCCACATTGGCGGGGCTTTGTAACGGTATCTTAAAACCAAGTGACGGCAACGTGACCGTATTCGGTATGGATACTCGCGGTGATGCCAAAATTCAAAAACAATTGCGCGCCAAAGTGGGCCATGTGATGCAAAACCCGGAAGATCAGCTGTTCGAACAATACGTGGGAGACGATGTGGCGTTTGGTCCGCTCAAGTTGGGACTCACACTCGATGAAGCGCGGGAGCGTGCCAGATCCGCTATGGCAGCGGTGGGACTTGATTTTACGGAAAAAGATACGCCAATCTATACACTCAGTCGAGGGAGAAAACGATTGGTAGCGATCGCGGGAATCCTCGCGATGGAGCCGGAATTGCTGATTCTTGATGAGCCGACTTCAGGACTGGATCCGTTGACTGCCAAGTCACTTTTGGATTCGCTCAGCGCGATGTGTGAGGAAAAAGGAACGACACTCCTCCTGATCACTCACCAGTTAAGCGAAGTGTTGCAACTGGCGAATCGTGTGATCGTGATGGATCATGGGAAAATAAGCAGGGATGGGGACCCCGAAGCTATCTTTTTAGCTGCAGAGGAATTGCCTTTTGGACTCGATGTGCCTGATGAGGTGATCATGGCAAAGCGTCTGCAAGCGGCAGGCGTTAGGATCGAGAGAAAGGATTGGAACGCCGAAGGATTCGCGGCGACCATGGCCAATAGTCTATTGAATAGAGAGGTGAAGGATGGAAAACTCACTAAACTGGAGTAGTCAGGTGGTCATCGGCAAATACATCCCTGCGGAATCTTTCGTCCACCGAATGGATCCGCGGGCGAAGTTGTCATTGTTCATCCTTTTTTTGGCCATCGTGTCATTCACTCGCACGATTCTGCCGGAAGTCGTGTGGTTGGTCGCTCTTTTTTCACTACTGTACATAGGCAAAATTCCGATCCGCTATTTTTTCAGCGGTTTGCGACCCGCGCTGCCGCTGCTGTTCTTGTTTATGCTGTTGCAGCTTTTTTTCTTGCCTGTGCCTGGTGCATCGCGCGATTGGCTCGTTTGGGGATGGGTCAAAATCGGCCCGGAGACGATCGTTTTGATTATATCTGGCGCGCTTCGCTTTATTGTGATTTTTTTGCTGATTCAGCTGCTCACCGCGAGCACATCCCTGACAGACCTGGCACACGCATTTGAACAACTCTTATCGCCACTTGCGAAACTTCGTTTGCCAGTGCATGAGGTGGCGATCATTATGGTCATTGCAGTCCGATTTGTTCCGACATTTGCAGCAGAAGCGGATAAAATCCGCAGGGCTCAGGCGGCGCGCGGCGCTGACATTGGTACGGCAAGGGCGTGGCAAGTAATCAAACGGACGAAATCTGTCTTTCCTATTCTGTTGCCTTTGTTTATACTTGCCATAAATCGCGCAGAAGACCTGGTGATGGCGATGGAGGCGAGAGGATTTGTGCCGGGTGAGCGTCGCACCAGATACATCACCTTTGCCTGGCGTAAGCGCGATACACTTGGTGCTGTCATAGGGGCTATATTTGCTGCGCTGATGGGAATTTGGCAATTTTATCAATAAAAGGGGGAATGGGCGTTGGAACATAGAGATGAAATGGAGGCGCCTAAAAGCGTTTTTACCACACGCAAAATTGTCGTGGCCGGTGTGCTGTCTGCCATCGCTGTCTTTCTGGGCTTGACGGGTTGGGGATTCGTGCCTGTACCGACGGCTGCAGGGAATGCGACAATTTTGCAAATCCCCGCCATTATTGGCGGTGTTGTAGAAGGGCCATTGGTTGGTGCAGTGATCGGCCTTATTTTTGGGGTATCCTCTTTTTTACACGCTACCGTGCCGTTTTTCAAGGATCCACTCGTGGCAATCTTGCCCCGGATATTTATTGGTGTATTCGGCTATTATGCGTACGTGATGGTGAAGCGATTATTTTCAAAATCCAAAACGGGAGGACTCCTATTGGCGATTGGAGTCGCGGGATTTATCGGCTCTGCTACGAATACTATACTGGTACTGGCGATGATTTATCTGCGCGGGTATTTGTCATTACAGGCTTGTGCTTCCATCGCGCTCATCAACGGTGTGCCTGAAGCGGTGGTCTCCATCATCATTACGGTAGCGGTGGTCTCCGCATGGTGGAGGCTGGATCGTGGAAGAAAAGGCTCTCGTATCTGATTTTTCTTGTGGCGAAGGTGAGGTTAATGAAAAATACCAATTCCATGACGATTACCAGTGTACCGGGAATTATGGTGGGCCAGGTGGAAGATGTGGAGGCTGGTACCGGTTGCACCGTGATCGTAGCGAAAAATGGCGCTGTCGGCGGCGTCGACGTGAGAGGTTCGGCACCTGGCACAAGGGAGACCGATCTTTTGAATCCCGTCCATACGGTAGAGCGCGTTCATGCGGTAGTGCTGTCAGGAGGTAGCGCTTATGGATTGTCTGCCGCAGGCGGAGTCATGCAAGCGCTTGAGGAAATGGGGATCGGACTTGATGTGGGGGTCGCTAAAGTGCCCATCGTCCCTGCAGCGGTTCTTTTTGATCTGGCATACAAATCGGCAACCGTTAGGCCGGACGAGGCGATGGGCAACGCTGCTGCCAAACTGGCTACCTCAGCACCGGTCAAGGAAGGAAGTGTCGGTGCGGGATGCGGTGCCACAGTGGGCAAATTGCTGGGGATGGAACGGGCCAGCAAAGGAGGAATCGGTTCATACGCCATGGCAGTGGGTGAGCTTATCGTCGGAGCCATTGTCGCGGTCAATGCGTTGGGAGAGGTCATCAATCCCGAAAACGGAGAGATCATTGCGGGAATTCGCCAGCAGGATGGTCCAATAGATGAGCCTCATGGTGCTTTTATTAAGAGCATCGAGGTGCTCAAAAGCGCGCAATCGGAAGCCTTTTTCGGCCAGAATACAACCATCGGATGTATTGCCACCAATGCAAAATTAAGCAAAGCGGAAGCGAACAAAGTCGCGCAGATGGCGCATGACGGACTCGCGAAAACGATACGCCCCGTCCATACCCCGTATGATGGGGATACGCTATTTGCGTTGTCCACAGGTGATGTACAAAGTCGCGTGGAATTGGTGGGGGCACTGGCGGTAGAGGTGATCGCCAGATCAGTCGTGAACGCCGTTCAGTCCAGCTGAGCCTGAATAATAGAAGATAATTACAGATAATTCGGCGGTGGTGTCGTGCAGTCTAAGTTTTCACAGGTCTGGCAGCGGTTGATCGTGTTTTTGTATCGTTTGACGCCGCTTTTTATCTCTAAATGGATTGTATATCTTTTAAAGCCCAAATACGTGATCGCAGTGGTGGCGCTGGTGGCCAATGATGCCGGACGCCTGCTTGTTCTTCATCATACATACGGGAAAAATCATCGTTGGCGCTTTCCGGGAGGCATCAAGGAACGCCATGAGCATCCTTTTGAGACTGCAGAGAGGGAACTGATTGAAGAAGCCAATATGGTGGTCAAAGCCAAACAGCTGATCGGTGTGGCAAAGTCCTATGCGACTTATGATATCGCGGTTTATTGTGAACTGGTGGAGACACTCCCATTCAAGGCAAATGCAGAAGTGGACGATCTGCAATGGATCCTTCCGGATGAATCGGAGATCAAGCTTCCTTCGGAACAAATGGAGATTTGGAAAGCGTATAAGGAGATGAACTGATGATACTTGTCTATCATGAAAAGCAGGCAGAAAAATACGCCAACCACCTTATCGATCAAGGACTTCCCGGAGTGGTATACGCTAAAAATGAGGAGGAGGCTACCAGGTGGCTGGATCAGGCAGAGGTTCTTTTTGCCTGGAAATTCCCTGCTCATTTGTATCAACACATGCCTAAACTTCGCTGGGTGCAGTGGATGGGGGCCGGTGTGGAAGATGTGGTCAATGCCTTGCCGGAATCTGTGGTGCTGACCAGGATCGTTGGCCAATTTGGGAAAGTCATGGCGGAATATGTATTCACCTGGTTGTTATATGAATATCAAGGCGTCTATCGCTTTTTAGAGGCAAAAGCGAATCGCGAGTGGAAACCTCGCAGACCGGAATCACTGGCCGGTAAAACACTTGGTGTCGCTGGTCTTGGATCGATCGGGCAGGAAGTGGTCAAACTCGGAAAGGCATTTGGTATGCATGTGATCGGACTCAGCCGTTCAGGCAGTCAAAGGGAGATCGTCGAACAACATTTTTCTCCTGAAGAGTGGGAGGATTTTGCAGGTCTGGCGGACGTGCTCGTCAACATACTTCCTCATACCCCTGAGACGGACAAGGTGGTAAGCAGGAGCGTATTTGCTGCGATGCGAACGTCCTCAATCCTGGTCAATATTGGGCGGGGGAAAACAGTGGATCAAGACGCACTGTTGGTCAGTCTGCAAACAGAGAAATTGCGCGCGGCGATCCTGGATGTGTTTGAAGTAGAACCGCTCTCGTCGAGTCATCCGTTTTGGGAAATGCCTCAGGTGTATATGACGCCGCATATTTCCGGGCCAAGTCTCAGCGGCGATGTCAGTAATTTTTTTATCAATAACCACGAACGATGGATGAATGGCAGTCCACTCCTAGGAACGGTGGATAGGCTTCGCGGTTATTGATGGAGAAAAGATTGTATAAGCATCGCGCTGTTACGTGAAAAATAGCCCCAAGGGGGCATAAACGTGACCGCGGACTTACTATCGGTACTTCCTTTGCTCGTGGTGATTTTGGTGTCGTTATGGACCAGACAGGTGCTTGTAGGGCTCGGTGTCGGTGTCATTCTTGGCGCCTGGCTGATCAGCCCTGGAATCATGCCGATGCTGAACACTCTGCTTAGCTATCTGTATAAAGAGTTGCTGATACCGGGAAATTTGCACCTTTTGATCTTTTTGTATCTATTTGGGGCGTTTATTGGGCTGCTTCGGGCATCTGGTGGTATACAGGGTTTTATCCACTGGCTTGAACCATGGACAAAGACTCGCAGGCGCGCTTACGGTGTATTGTGGTTGTCCTCATTATGGACCGCGATGGCGCCGGACTTTCGTATTTTGGCAATGGGTCCGCTTTTGGCAAAGGGGCTTGCGAAAGATCAGAAGGATCTGGTGAGATCTGGAGTGGTCCTGACGGCTACCGCGACTCCGCTCGCAGCTGTCCTTCCCATAGGGACTATCTTTGTAGGCTATATGGTCGGGCTTTGCGCGGTGGCAGCAAAATCCGTCCATTACACAGGGTCTACCTACTCGCTTTTTTTACAGACCATCCCCTTTAACCTTTTTGCATGGGCAATCCTCCTTCTCTCCTTGTGGCAAAGTTTTTTTTATCGGAAACGCAATGTGAAGGAACGCGCAGAATCAGTGCCATGGGGAAAAACATTGCATGCGCATGCATTTAGCGGGGAATGGGGAGCAATAGGCAGTGGTGGATCCGGTGAGCACCAAATGAGCATTGAGCCAAGGGAAATCGCATCGGAAGTCACTCCTCATGTCGGAAATTTTGTGGTTCCCATGCTCATCTTGTGGGCGTTGACGCTGATTTTTACCTATGTTAGCGGGCTGAGGATTTCAGCTAACCCGCTGGTTGCTTTACTGCACGCAGATGCGAGCAAGGCAATGATGCAGGCGCTCATCGCAACCCTGGTGATCACCATGGTATTTCTTTTCATTCGTAGGGAGTCCATCAATCAGTTGATGAAAGCGGTGATCTCGGGAGGCAATGAGATGATGCCGGTACTGCTGCTACTCATCTTGGTTTGGGCTGTCGCAGGGATTGCCACTTCGCTTGGGTTTACTCGCTGGATCACGTTCGCGCTAGGCGCTCACGCCCCGCATTTCATGGTCTTGCCGATGCTCTTTTTGGCGAGTTCCGTGCTTTCCTATTTCCTCGGGTCGACGTTTGGCGTATGGGGGTTACTGCTTCCCATCGCGATCTCACTCACACTCGCCACAGGCACTCCGCTTGTGTTGACGCTTGCCGCGATTTTCTCTGGAGGAACGCTTGGCGGTTTTGCGTCACCGCTTAGCGACAATACCGCCACGCTCGCACTCGTACTGAACAAACAGGTGATGGAACTGACAAAGCCGCTGCTGATCCCCTCGCTCATTGCAGGAGGAGCTGCACTCGTTGGTTTTTTTGCGATCGGTTGGCTATAAAAAAATAAAAAAACCTTTGAAGATATTCCTTCAAAGGCATAGTTTTAACTATGAATTTAATTCTCCGCAAGTTTCTGTAAAACGCCGTGATCCTGGCGGACAAAGCGGCGGTAGGAAATCAGCATCGCAATACGCCAAGGTAGCAGCATACCGAATGCGAGAATGAAGAAGACGGCTCCAGTCTGTGGGATGCTGATGAACTTCTCAATGTAGGTATGAAGTAAAATTCGGACTGCCAAAAGTCCTAGCAAAACCACAACAAATGCGGGAGAACGCTTCAAATACACTTGATCATCCTCTCCCCGGTGCATTTTGGAACTAGTGATCAGCGGAATGGAAAACACGATGCCGACCAGAAACGCAGCGAAAGCGTAAAGTAAAGAAATTCTCACGATGGGCACAACAAACATTAGGAATCCGGTAGACATTCCGAGTGGCGGCATGATAATTTTCTTTATCGAAGTAGGCTTTCTGGCAGCTCGCATACGGATCACGATAACAGTTAACGCACCTACCACAATCACTAGCGTACTCAGGAGTTGCAGAGTTTGATTGGAAATGGAAGGCATTATTCTTTACCTCCAATGTACATATTCTTATTCTCCATGATAACGCAATGAGTACTTGTCATCAACCATGAGTTATTATTTTATTATATTTATTATAATTTTAATGATATCCATTCATAGAGTAGAAATGATCGATATGGTATCATGAAATTTGAAATGTAATCCTGCGAACAATGCTTTGGAGAATGCGCTAGACGGAAGTTTTGGCGATAAAGGAGTATGAGACAGTGAAGAATGATTTGTTTTTGCGCGCTTGTAGAGGTGAAGCGATTGAGCGCCTGCCGGTCTGGTACATGCGCCAAGCGGGACGTTATCAAGCAGAATACAGAGAAATCAGGAAGAATTATACGCTCGAAGAAATATGCCTTGACCCTGCGCTTTGTGCAAAAGTCACTCTGCTTCCAGTAGAACAATTACATGTTGATTCGGCCATTTTGTTCTCCGATATCATGATACCGCTTGGTCCGATAGGGGTGGATTATTCACTCGTAAAAGACAAAGGGCCGGAAATTTCCAATCCAATCCGTTCTTTGCATGATGTGGAACAATTGAAAAGTCTACAACCAGAAAAAGATTTACCGCATGTGCTTGAAACCGTAAGACTTTTAAAGCAGCAACTCGAAGTTCCGCTGATCGGGTTTTCCGGCGCTCCCTTTACACTCGCCAGTTATATGATTGAGGGGGGGCCATCGCGCAATTATTTGTTGACGAAAACCCTGATGTATGAAGCTCCTGCTACCTGGGAGTTGTTGATGGACAAGCTGGGAGACATGGTGATTACGTATTTGCGGGCACAAGTCGAGGCTGGCGCCGATGCAATTCAGGTGTTTGACAGTTGGGTGGGAAGCCTGGCTCCCGTCGATTACAGGCGTTATGTCATGCCAGTCATGCAAAAAATATTTGCCGGCATCAAAGATCTGAATGTGCCTAGCATCTATTTTGGGGTAAATACCGGAGAATTGCTCAGTGACTTTGCGCAGGTCGGTGCGAGCGTCGTGGGCATCGACTGGCGGGTACCCATTCATGTGGCAAGGGAGCGCACCGGGGGAAAAGTGTCGCTACAGGGCAATTTGGATCCGGCGCTTTTATTTGCTCCATGGGAAGTCCTGGAATCTCGAGCAAGGGCGATCATAGACGAAGCCGTGCAGAAACCCGGATTTGTTTTTAATTTAGGGCATGGTGTACTGCCAAGTGTCGATCCATCCGTGCTGCAGAAATTAACTGCCTTTATCCACGAATACAGTGAAACGAAAATCAGCCAACTACATAAAGTAAGGTGAGAAAAGTGAAGCGAGCAGTATTACTGATGTCGTATGGATCGCCGTCGAATAGGGACGATGTGGAGCGCTATTATACCCATATCATGCGGGGCAGGGCTCCTGAACCTGCACAACTTGAAGAATTGCTTGGCCGTTACGATGCGATTGGAGGCGGTTCTCCTTTGACTGCCATTACCTATGCGCAGGCGGATGCGCTGGAAAGGCGATGGAGACAAGAACCTTCTGCAAATTTTACTCGTGTGTATGTTGGATTTAAGCATGCAGAGCCATTTATCTCACAAGCGGTCGATCAAATGGCGGCAGATGGCGTGGAAGAGGCCGTGGGACTGGTGTTGGCTCCTCACTATTCTGCGCTCAGTGTCGGAGTGTATGTTCATGAAGCAAAAGAGAGGTCTGACGAGTTGGGGCTCCGCATTCGGTTTGTCAACGATTGGTATCAACAGTCATCTCTAAATCAAGCGCTGGCGTTGCGTTTGCAGGAATCTTTGAAGGCGATGGGCGATCAGGGGAAGGTAAAAGTATTGTTCTCTGCACACAGTTTGCCAGAGCGAATCGTTGCTATGAATGATCCTTACCCTCATCAGCTTCAAGAGCATAGTGAAATGCTTGCGAGTCAGGTTGGCGTGGCAGATTGGCAGTTTGCTTGGCAAAGTGCCGGAAGGACAAGGGAACCATGGCTGGGGCCGGATATTCTGAAAGTGCTGCCATTGCTTAAAGAAGAAGGGTACGACGGAGTGGTAAGTTGTCCGATCGGATTTATCGCCGACCATTTGGAAGTGCTTTACGATTTGGATGTGGAAGCCACTAAATTTTGCAATGATTTAGGACTTCGATTTACGAGGACGCGTTCACTCAATGACGATCCACTTCTCATTGATGCGCTGTATCAGGCGCTACTCGCTTAAACGCATAGGGTGAAAAGGGTTTGCTGACTCTTTTCACCTTATTCTGATCAAATAACCTGTTTACAAATTATCTGATTTGATCATGACGATGAGTTTATCGCCTTGTTGGATGATGCCTTGTACCAGTGGATGATCCTCATCCTGCATTTCCACATGATGAAGGTCTATTTCGAGTACGTCCAATGCTTCATCAACAATATAAGCAACATCTTTGATCACAAGCAGTCTGGTATCAGGTGTGTAATCTAATTTTAGCATATTTAGCATGGATCTTAGGTCAATCACCGTCATCACTACACCGCGGAGATTCATGATGCCGACTATATTCTCTGGCGCCATCGGCACAGGACGAATGGGCTGCATGCGTTCAATAGATTTTACGGTATCAACCGGTAACGCATATAATTCGCTGTTAATGCGAAAGGTGACGATTTTCAAAACACAACCTCCCGTCATCTGTAAAAAAGTGCAATATCCAGTATCCTATCAATCAATGAACGCATTGGCATCAATGATAAGGGATACTTCTCCATCACCAAGAATTGTTGCCCCCGCAAAATAAGGGATCTTCTTGAGTCGTTGATCGAGCGTCTTAAGTACCACTTCAAATTGCCCCAGCAGTTCATCCACCACAATGCCGACCACTTTGTCGCCGCGATTGACGAATACCACAAATCCTTCTTCGTTACTCGTTGATTCGTTGAAAATGCTGCGCGCCCGAATGATGGGAACCACTCTTTCGCGCCAGATGACGACTTCAGAACCATTCACCGTCTGCGTCCCACGCAGTACGCCTGTCTCTGTAATGCTGCCAATCGGGATCAAATACGGATGCTCTCCTACTTTCACCATCAAGCCATCCATAATCGCAAGTGTCATCGGCAGACGAACCACAAACTTGGTGCCTTTTCCTTCTTCGCTGAAAACGTCCACTTTGCCCGATAGCGATTCGATTTTGGACTTCACCACGTCCAGCCCTACTCCGCGACCAGACAAATCACTGATGGCGTCCGCAGTGGAAAATCCAGAGGCAAACAACAACTGGTATACCTGATGGTCGGTCAAGTGCTCAGAACTGCTGACCAGTCCTTTTTCAAGCGCCTTCTTAAACACCTTGTCCCGATTGATGCCATGGCCATCGTCTTCCACTTCAATAAACACGTGATTTCCTGCCGCATAGGCCCGGAGTTCGATATGACCATTTTCCGGTTTACCGACAGCTCGGCGTTCGCTAACGCCCTCAATCCCATGGTCGAGTGAATTGCGAAGCATGTGCATGATGGGATCGCCGATTTCCTCCACCACGGTGCGGTCCAGTTCCGTGTCCTGCCCAACGATCGTAAAATCCACTTCCTTGCCAAGCTGCTGCGAGGTGTCTCTAACCATCCGAGGAAAGCGATTGAATACGGTTTCCACTGGCACCATTCGAATCGACATAATGAGTTCTTGCAGTTGACTCGACAATCGGCTCATATGATCGACGGTTTCCGATAACCCGGAATGGGGGACTTCCGTACGAATCCGTTCCAGCCTGGTTTTGTCGATGGCCAGTTCCGACACCAGATTCATGAGATCGTCCAATTTTTCCGTGTCTACGCGTACTGTGCTCATTTTCCGTTTTTCCGTTGTGGTGGCTTTTTGCCGCTCCGTCTTTTGAATCAGGTTGGGGCCACGTTGGGTATCTTCGCCTTCTTTGGACCATTCCCTGAGTTCTACGAGGTCGACTTCAGAAATGCTCTGAATGGCCTTTTGCACGGTCTGTAAATCCTCCTTCGACCACATGACAAACAGCACATCTCGATCCATTTGTTCCTGTTCTATTTGCTGTACATGAGGATGCGTATATAACAGGTGGTTTTGACCGCCAATTGCTTCAAATACCATGAATATCCTCGCGGATTTCATTTGGCACGTCTCCGCCAGCAGCACGCCGACTTCGTATACGCGAAAGCTTTGTTTTAAGGCTTGTTCAATGACTTTGCGAACGTGCTCGTCATCGGTGATGTGTCCCTCTTGAGGAAGCAGATTGCTGGATTTGACGTAGGTATTGCCTTCATTCTTGGTCCATTCCTGGATCGACTTCACGATCACTTCAGAGATATCGGCAAGCGTTTCGCCCACCACTTCATAATCTTCTTTCGCCGCAATAATTGCGGTGATATCTCCTTTGTAATCCCCTGCGTCAAGCGTCGTGGAGTCAGGATCAGTAAAGAGCAGAGAATCCTGATCAATCCGCTGCAGCCATTGTGCAAACCGGGCGAGAGGCATCACACAATCAGGGGTAAACCCGATCTGGATTTCATAGATGCGATAGTCCTCGTCCATCGCTTTTTCTGCTATCTTCCGAATCAGGGTTTGATCGGAAATACCTTCGATGACGGGGGTGTCCTGTGAAGAGATGGTTGCCGCTACCTCTGCTTTGGCAACTTGCACCGCTGCCGTACCTGTGGCCGCAAACGTGCGACCTTCTCGCACGGCAGTCAATTCTTCAATGATCGGTTGAATGTTGCGATCAGATTCTTCTTCCGTTCCTTCAATGTCATCGAGGAGCATTTCGAGCATGTCGAGCGCATGCAGAAGAGCGTCCACTACGGGTGTGGTGATCATCAATTTGTTATTTCTCAAATCATCCAATAAGTTTTCCGCTTTATGAGTGACTTCTCCCATGTGCCGATACCCCATGGTCATGGCCATGCCCTTAATGGTATGCGCGGCACGGAATATAGTGGAAACGGCAGTTAAATCCCCGGTTTTCTCCATGTTAATCATGCCGTCTGACCAAGCTTGCAAATGCTCGCGCGTCTCATCAATAAACATGGATAGGTACTCTTTACTCACGCTAAGTCACTCCTTATCGCGGAAACAAAAGATAGCTCGACAGTTATAATAGAATGTAGTTCGTGTTTAAAAATAAATTTTGAGCTACTAATCATTTGTATAGCAAAATAAAAGCGCGATCGCGCTTTTATTTTTAACCGATGGCTACCATGACCAGCACCATCATGACTACGGAAACCCCCAGAATCACCCAACTCCAAGTCTTTTCTTTTGCGTCCATCATCAGCATTATCCCTCCTGTCGCGACAAAGTCATCCCATAATTTCATATTCTATCACACTTTCGCGCATACAATAAATCTATCACATTATGTTCACGAAGTAACAAATAATTTAAAGCTTAACCATTGAAAAGAACTGTCGATATTTGCTTTTCGTAAGCTCCATTCGTTCGACAGTCCTCTTGAATCGAACATGCTATGTTCATGGTAAGGAGGGGAGCCATGAATAGGCAGCGTTATCTCGAAGTGTGGACTCCGCTAAGATGGATTCAAATTCGCTTTTTTGTGACTGACGAAGGAGACTGGTGGATCAAAGTAGGGCACCATTCGAGAGTAGAAATTTCCCTTGTTATTTTAATCCAAGCGGTTGCGCG
>JAJYOE010000051.1 GCA_021785975.1 Bacillota bacterium
GAATAAGCGAGTACAATTTTCCCATTTCCCGACATGTCACTCTCTCCTTTTCTTAACCCCAAAGATCGCTCATTGTTGCTACCAAAAGCGCTTTTTGCACATGCAGACGATTTTCCACCTCGTCAAACACCACAGATGCTGGCGAGTCGATCACCTCCGCCGTCACCTCTTCGCCGCGATGTGCAGGCAGACAATGTAGAAACAGTGCCTCTTTTGCTGCATTGCCCATCAGCTTGGCATTCACTTGATACGGCATAAACACCTGTTTTCTCGCTTCCGCTTCCTGTTCCTGCCCCATGCTCGCCCACACATCCGTATAGACGGCATCAGCATCAGCTACAGCTTCAAAAGGATCGTGGCCGACCCAGACTTTCGTCTTGGCCTCTTTCGCCCATGCCTTTGCCTGTTCAACGATTTCGGCTTTTGGCTCATAACCTGGAGGGGTCGCTATCCGTACGTTCATTCCGACCATCGGCGCGGCTTGCAAGATCGAGTGCGCCATGTTGTTGCCATCTCCCACATAAGCGATCGTGAGTCCGTTCAAGTGTCCCTTATGCTGCGAGATCGTGAGAAGATCCGCCATGACCTGGCAAGGGTGATGGTCGTCCGTCAACCCGTTGATCACCGGAACCGTGGCAAATTTGGCGAGTTCCTCTACTTTTTCATGAGCAAAGGTGCGAATCATGATCCCATGTACATAGCGGGAGAGGACGCGCGCCGTATCCGGAACCGTTTCGCCGCGGCCAATCTGAGTGGTGCTGTCTGACAAAAAGAGCGCATGACCGCCCAGTTCAAACATTGCCACTTCAAACGATACCCGGGTGCGAGTCGATGCCTTCTCAAAAATCATCGCCAGCGTTTTGCCTTGCAGATATGGGGTTAATTTTCCCTGATCCCGCTCTTTTTTTAGGTCTTCCGCAAGCGCTAGTACCGACTTTAATTCTGCGCGGCTAAGCGAAGAAAAATCAAGAATGTGTCGCCCTTTGAACCCCTTTTGTGAAATGATCGCCGCTTCGCCCAATTTGATGGCCCCTTTCTCACTTTAGATGTCCTGGATTATTGCTCTTCCACTTTCTCAAATACTTCAGCGATTGCATCTCCCAGCACCTGCACTGCCCATTCGAGCGCCTCTTCAGTGACAATTAGCGGGGGCAGCAGGCGAACGGTATCCGGTCCTGCGGTGAGCACCAGTAAACCACGTTCCCGACAGGCATCCATCACTTTCCCTGCAAACGGTCGCGCCAGTTCCACACCCCACATGAGTCCCATTCCTCTGACGTCCGATATCTCTTCCACCGATGAAGAGATGGCCATGAGTTCTCGCTGTAAAAAAAGTCCTGTTTGTCTTACATTTTCAAGAAACCCAGGTGCCATTACAGTATCCAGCACAGCAACTGCCGTTCGCGCTGAAATGGGATTACCACCAAATGTCGATCCGTGTGTTCCTGGTGAAAATGCGATTGCGACATCCTCCATCGCCATGGTGGCCCCCATCGGCAGTCCTCCCGCGAGCGCCTTGGCCATCGTCACGATATCCGGCTTCACGCCGAGCATTTGCCAGGCAAGCCACTCACCAGTTCGCCCGGCTCCTGTCTGCACCTCATCAAAGATCAACAGTAATCCGTGTTCATCGCAAAGGTCCCGCAATGCTTGCAAAAAATCTCCTGGAACTGGCCGTACGCCACCTTCACCCTGAATCGGCTCAATCATAATGGCACAGGTTTTCGGCGTAATGGCTTCTTTGACCGACTCCATCGTCATCGATTCCACGTAGCGAAATCCGCTGGGCAAAGGTCCAATGCCCTCCTGATACTTGGGTTGAGCTGTCGCAGTCACTGTAGCGAGTGTCCGGCCATGAAACGAATGGGAGAACGTGATGATTTCGCCCTTGTGTGCGCCGTACTTGTGCTTACTGTAGCGACGTGCCAGTTTGATCGCCGCTTCGTTCGCCTCAGCGCCGGAATTGGAGAAAAACACGCGGTCAAACCCGCTCGCCTTTGTCAGCTTTTCTGCCAATTGCGCTTGTGGTGCTGTCAGATAGATGTTCGACATATGCCAAAGCGTATGAATCTGTTCGGTCGCTGCGGCGACCAGTGCAGGATGGCAATGACCAAGCGCACAAACCGCGATTCCACTCGTCAAATCGAGGTATTTTTTCCCCATTTCATCAAAGACAAATACTCCCTCGCCTCTCACCACTTGCAAGGGTTGACGGGCATAAGTCGGCATGACGTGCATCGCATCTGCTTCTTGCAAAGACATCTCCTTCAACTCAGGCATGGTGACCGCTCCCTTCTTTGTCTTGGACAATGCGCGTTCCGATGCGCTGTCCGCGTAGTATCTGATCGATTAATCCTTGCTCTTTGCCGCTCGCGATCACTACGGTTTTTACTCCGCCATCCATCGCCTGAATGGCGGATTCTAGTTTCGGTATCATTCCGCCAACTGCTCGCCCGTCCTTGATCATTTGCTTTGCGGCCGTCACTGTCAACTCTGGAATGGCATAAAGGGAATCTGGTGATTCTTTGACGCCTGGCACATCGGTGGCGAGAATCAGCATATCTGCTGCAAGCGCCCCTGCAATGTGACCTGCCGCCACATCGGCGTTGATGTTGTAGACATTTCGTTCTTCGTCGACTCCAAGCGGTGCAATGACTGGAATGTACCCTGCGTCCCAGAGCAAGGTGACCAGCGAGGTATCGACCGACTTGACCTCACCAACATGGCCGTATATCCCCTGATCAAAAGGCGTCGCGAGCAACAAGCCGTGGTCTTCGCCACTGATGCTCACTGCCTTCGCACCTAGTTTTTCAAATTCGCGCATGATCGATTTGCCAACACGACCGCCAAGCACCATTTCTGCGACCGCAAGCGTCAATTCATCAGTGATGCGTTGGCCGTTCTTAAAATCACTAGCATGCCCGACTCTTGCGAGCCAATGGGAGATCTCCGATCCACCGCCATGTACAACGGCCCATTTATCGCCTGATTTTGCAAAATAGGCGATTTCCTCGAGCAGGTTTTCGCGCGTCTGCTCATCTTTTTGGATACTGCCGCCGTACTTGACCACAAATTTTTTCAATGGAATCCTCCGTTTACCACCAGGCCATTCCTGAAAGGCCGGTGGCCTCCTCAGTACCTGACATCAGGTTCAAATTCTGAATGGCCTGACCTGCTGCCCCTTTCAGCAAATTGTCAAGGGTGGCCATGACCAGCAATGTTTCTGTGCGATCGTCAACATGGACGCTGAGGTGACATTGGTTCGTCCCGCTGATCTGCCTGATTTCGGGCACTTCTCCAGGCGGCAACACGGTGACAAACGGCTCATTGGCATAACGCTCTTGGTAAATTTCAAACACTTCACTGACACTCATACTTTTTTTCAAATGCCCATAGGCGGTGACGTAAATTCCTCGTTTGATCGGCAAGAGCTGTGTCGTCAGGAGAATTCGGACCTGTTCTTGCTGTTCTAATGACCCGTTCCGCCTTCGCCTTGCCTCCCAAAGCGTTTGTTCAATCTCAGGTGTGTGCTGATGAGATCCTACTTTGTAAGCTTTATAACTTTCACTTACTTCCACAAAATGAGTGGTAAGATGAGGATTTCGACCTGCCCCAGACACGCCGGATTTGGCATCCACTACGAGATGTTCCACATCGACAAGATCCATTTCCACTGCCGGCATCAAAGCCAAATTCGCGGTGGTAGCGTAACATCCGGGATTGGCAATGAGTTTCGCTTCTTTGATCGCTTCACGATTCAGTTCAGGCAGTCCGTAAACTGCATTCCAATTGTTACTATTTCCGGTGACCGCCTTGTTGTACCATTTTTCATACACTTCATCTGGCAAACGATAATCTCCGCTAAAATCAATGATTCTCACACGGTGTTCCAGCAGGGTGGGAACAATACTTCTCGCAAATCCGTGAGGCGTTGCAAGAAGTGCAAAGTCAACGTCTGGAAGTTCCCCTTGCTGTGAGCTGAAACCAAGTGACGCAAACCTGGTATTGCGAAACATGGGAATCACATCAACAAGTTTCTTTCCTTCTTGCTTGTCAGACCCGATCCAGACCACTTCCACGTCTTTGCGATGAACAAGTAATTTTAAGGTTTCTATTCCACCATAACCAGTGGCTCCAAACACTGCGATGCGCATTGACTCACCTCTGTTCTTCGTAACATTATACATTCAAGTGAATATTTTTTCAATAAGCCTAATAAAAAAATAAGGCTTGTCCCCATCGCTAATGGATATTCATTCATCAGCGAAAAAGAACAGCCTTTATCGACGTCGTTTCTGATTAGGTTCCACTCTACCGTCAAATTCCTGCCCACTCGACGGTAAAACTACTTGACATCCACAAAGAAAAATCACTTTGACCTTTTTTTGAGTAGTTCTGCTAATACTTCCCGGGCCTGTTTAGGGGTCATCTCGCCGGTAGTTTGTCTGCGTTTTCGCTGCTCCTCATAGCTGATTTCGCCCGTAATGGCCAATTTCTCTTTTCTTTTTGATTTTTGTGACTTTTCAGCCGCAGGCTTTCCCTTGTTTTTATTTTTGTAATACTCTTCTCTGATCTCCGCAATTAAATCATCCACCGTTTGGTATTGCAATGTACGATCACGGCGGTCTGTGATTGGGGTTTGTTTGGGAGCCTTTTTTTGTATCGTTGTTCCTTTGATTGACGGCTTCTTAGCCATAATATCGATCCTTTTAATAAGGATGTGTATCTATTTTTAATCATAATCCTCAAAAGAGAAACTTTTCAATACTGGCTTTAGGATATTCCACAGGATAATTAAAACTACATACTTAATTACGATGGTGAACAGCAAACGTTGGGGATTTCAGGGAGTTATTCTCTATGAGGTTCTATCCATACTTTATAGACCACTCTCCCCTCCAATTCCTTCTCATCAGGCGTCGCATACCCAACAGCTTCATACCCAAAAAAGCCAGAGTTTATAAAATCAGATCAGATTGAATCTGCCCACTCCTGCGCTTCCCAGTTGGAATCAAAAATCATATCGTCTTCTTTGTAACGCCCGTTCATCCAGTGAATCGGCATGATGGATTCCTCCAGATGGTGGATTAGATTTTCCCTAAAATTTTAGTAGGAGTTGCCCA
>JAJYOE010000024.1 GCA_021785975.1 Bacillota bacterium
CCTATTTGCCTGAGAACGACCTGGTACTCGATAGCAAGCACAAAATACCGCACGCGACGATCCACAAGCAATTTCATGAAGACTATCAGCATTATCCGATCATGCGGCGAAGAGAAAAAATCATCCAATCGATGCAGCGGTTTGCCAAAGAGTCGCTCGCATCTTGGGAAACGTCATGGGAAAAGCGAAGCATACGAATGAGTGCGACAGAGCAATTAAAGAAAAAAGCAGAGATGCAGGCGCAATATGAAAAGATTTTGTCGATGTACACCGCGAAATTGAAAGTCGTGGACGTGGTGAAGCTCTACATAAAGCTGCTGGAACATCCACGAAATATCAAGTGGTTGATGAAAGAATCAGGTATTGGTCAACCTTCGCAAGTTGATGCGGTCATCGAATATTTGAAAAACATCCATGAGAAGAGCGACCTTGAGTGGGAAGATGTAGCCGCGATTTTTTATTTGACCGTCAAATTTAATGGCATGAAAATTGCCAAATACCATCACCTCATCATCGACGAAGCGCAGGACTTAGCGCCATTTCAAATCTCCGTTTTAAAGGAATTTGTCAATCAGGATGCCATCAGTGTATTTGGCGACCTCTCGCAATCCATTTATGCCTATCGCGGGGTAAAAAGCTGGGAAGAGTACGAGAATGGCGTCTTTGCGGCAAGCATTCAAAAATTCCAGCTACAAAAAAGCTATCGTTCGACGATGGAAATCATGAACAAAGCCAATCAGGTGATCCGACACCTGCAGCTCCCCGAAGAAGCAGTGGCGGAACCCGTGCTGCGCCATGGCGATGCCCCGGTGACCCAACAAGTAGCAGATGAATTAGCCATGTTCTTGATGATTAGTGATTGGATTGAGAAGTTGCGAAAAGACGGTTACCACAATATTGCCATTGTCGAGAAAAACCAGGCACTTTGCGCCCACGTGGCAAAGTCCCTTCGCGCAAGGGGAATTCCCACGGATTTGATTACCGATAGACAACCCCACTACCAAGGGGGACTGCTCGTCATCCCCGTGTACCTTGCAAAAGGCATGGAGTTTGATGCGGTTATTCTCGTCAATCCCACTGCCAAGAAGTACAACCCCGCCATCGAAACTGACGTTAAGTTGTTGTACGTGGCAATGACCCGGGCGCTTCATCATTTGATCATTACAGGTTGGGAACCATTTACTCCACTTTTTGAAATGAAGCACACAGCATCCCAAAATAAGTAGGTACTTCGTAAGAAAGCACTTCCCCCTTTAAGGGGACCTTTTGCATCACCCCATGCAGTACCGCGAGTTGCCAGAGACTGTCCGGTTTGGCCTCGTCCACCAACGACATGGGCAATGCAAGGAGTGAAGCTAATTGGTTCTCATTAATGGCTTGCTGAACGAGTTCATCGTACTTGGCAGAAGCCGGGTGGTAACCGTATGGACCATTTTCGTCATGGGCGTGGCCTTGATCGGCACTGGCAATCAAAGCTACTCGCTTGCCGGAATCTTCTGCTAGTAGCGCGATCTGGCGGCCCAGTTCCACTAACTCTTCAATGGGCTGATCTCTTGTGGGCGAGATCACGACAATTCGAGGACTATTTTCTTTCTGGTCAAGCAGGTACCAAAGCGGAATAAATGCTCCCCAATCGAGTGGCAGCACTGAAAAAGATCCTGATTCTGAGCCATAAACATAGCGGATCACATGAAGATCTTGTTCCTTAGCCCTTTTTAATAATGCAAATGCAAACTCCCTGTCACACTTGGCAGATAGACTCACCGTCTCCCCATGCTGGGTCAAGCTGCCTGTTGCAAATTCGTTCGTGGCAATCGAGGTATAGCCTTCAATCCTAGTACCGTGCGGCGTCAACACCACGTAGATGTCCGGCGATTGTCGTTTCATGTGTTGACCCAGTCGCTCCATTGCCTGTCTCGTTACCAGAAATTTATCGCGCATTGGCCCTGCAATTTCATCGATAATATCATAGCCATGCGGTGCGACGCAGGCATATATAATACCAGTCATCATTTTCCCTCCTTGTATGGTCAGTATACACAAAAACAAGCTACATCCTTTTCTTAACAGATGCAGCTTGTTTTTGTGTTCCTTTTAAACTCTTTTTTTACTACTCGACGCACATTATTACTGATTTTGTCCAGCCTTGATCCATTTCGTCACTGTAATGACACGCTCCGTCTGTTTACCGACTGCCGTTTTTGTCGCTTCATCCAAGGTATTTTGCCCGGTGGCAGTAAAGCTGGTGCCATAAGGGTTGCCTCCCGCTGCAAAAAATGCTTGATCAGTGTAGCCAGGAGCCACCACTATCGCGCCAAAATGGTACATCGTGGTGTAGAGTGAAAGAATTGTTGCCTCCTGCCCGCCATTAGGGTTACTCGCTGTCGACATCGCCGTCACCACTTTGTTTGCAAGTTTTCCTTGAGCCCAAAGCGGTCCTGCCATATCCAAAAACTGTTTCATTTGCGAGGGAACATTCCCAAACCTGGTGGGCACACTGAATATATACGCATCTGCCCAATCCAAATCATCGAGTGTAGCAACGGGTACGTCTTTGGTCGCGTCGACATGAGCTTGCCATGCAGGGTTTTGTGCAATCGCTTCAGGAGGTGCCAGCTCTGCCACCTTGCGCAGCCTTACCTCCGCACCGGCTTTTTCAGCAACACTTTCTGCCGCTTTTGCAAGCTCGTAATTGGCACCTGTCGAACTGTAATAGATAATTGATACGCGAACTTTCTCTGACATGTCATTCCCTCCCACAGGATTCTATACATCATTGAGTAGAAATACCCACTTCAGGGGCATAAAATTACTTACTAAAAATATTTCACTTATTTTACGTGTGTATATTATCGTTTGTTACTTACTATTGTCAAGCGAATATGTTAAAATCGTGGTCAGGAGGGAATCACTATGGACCATTCTTATCATCTTTGCCCAAAATTTGAAGTGGCATTCTCCTTGTTGGGAAAACGGTGGACAGGTCTCATCATCCGCGTTTTGCTTGACGGACCCAAACGTTTCAAGGAGTTCTCTGAAATCATACCCAGCATGAGCGACCGCATGCTCGCAGAGCGCTTTAAGGAACTCGAAGCTGCCGGCATCTTGAGGCGACTCGTGTATCCGGAAACGCCTGTCCGCATTGAGTACGAACTCACGGAAATGGGGAAAGCACTAGAACCCGCCATGAATGAGGTTCAGAAATGGGCCGATGATTGGTTGAACATCACTAGTTCTGAAGCCATGTAACCGTCCACGACAGGATGTCAGTGAACGGTTACAGACCCTTTTTTTACTTTTAATTACTTGATCGGACGACAAATGCAAAGATAGTGGTTTTCATTCAAGTCTACCCACTCGTGTAGCTGTAGTTGGGCTTTTTCTAACATAGAGTCCAGGTCTTCGCGACTTAATCGTTCGGGGATGGGTGGGCCATATTGTGTTGCTTTTTTCTCCCATTCTACAATTCCGATAAGGCCCTCTTTTTTAGTGATCCGCCAAAATTCTTGCAACGCTCGTATCGGGTCATCGACTTCATGCAGGACAAACGCACACAGGGTTCGATCCACCTGATGATCAGGTAATGGAATCTCTTCTGCACTGGCTTCCATCAATTCGATCTGCACCTGCTCCGACTCAGCCCGTTCCTTTAGTTTTTCTAACATTAGCGGTTCTAAATCGATCCCATGGACCAGTTGCTGAGTGCGTTTGGCAATCGGAATGGCAAAAAATCCAGGGCCCGTGCCGACATCAGCCACCATCTGACCAGACTCAATTTTTAAGTGATCCATCACTTGATCTGGGGATATCATTTGCATTCTTTCTTCTGATAACAGCCTGTCCGCGTGCTGCGGATGAAAACGGTGCGGCATTCCAAATGACCTCCTTGGCAATCTGTGCCATTCAAATTTGCGCTTGCTCCCATGCAAAAGCAAAAGTTAGCAATTGTGGTTCTGAAAATGCCCTTCCCGTAAACGTAAGTCCCACCGGTTCTCCTGACAAGGTGAATCCTGCGGGGACTGCGACTGAAGGATACCCCGCTTTCGCAGCGATTTCAGAGCCCGCGGCCCCGATAAAAAGCAGGGCATTCAGTTCGTGTTGCTCCATCACCTTATCGATCCCCTCGACGCGAGAGCGCTGTAAGTCCATCAGTCTCGCCTGAATGTATTGGGGAGAGGTGAGCGTACCATCCGTCTCGTCAGATTCAATCAAGACCGATTGCCCAAAGGTCAGGGCGACGTCGGCATATTTTTTATTATATGCGATCACGTCAGACAGGTTTTTCACCTGATCAGTAGATTGATGACGATGAAGATAAGCGTTCAACCCGGATTTGAATTCATGCTTCAGCACCGTCATCTCCGTATCTTCAAACACATAAAGCGCCACATCCTCGACTACTTCGGCACCAAGCGAACGGAGCAGATTCAGTGCCTGCTGGAAAACGGCCAGCTTTTCAGGCCGAACGCCATCAAGGTAAGCCCCACCCGGGACACCAAATCTGAATCCTTTCAGATCACGGCGAGTTAGGTACTTGGTGTAGTCTAATTGGCCATGTCCCATGCTGTGAAGAGTGGCAGAATCTTGAAGATCTGGGCCAGCCATGATCCCAAGAAGTAGGGCAGCATCCCATACCGTATTGGCGATCGGGCCTGCAGTATCCTGGCTATGTGAAATGGGAATGATGCCGCTTCGGCTGATGAGACCCACCGTCGGCTTGATACCCACCAGGTGGTTAGCGCTCGCCGGGCTGAGGATGGAACCAGACGTCTCCGTGCCGACCGCCATCGGAGCGAAACCTGCTGCGACTCCAGCCGCGGAACCGGAACTGGAACCTCCGACATCGAACAAACCGGGTCCGTACGGATTCAACACCTGACCTCCTCTGGAGGAATAGCCGTTCGGCATGTCTTCTGCCATAAAATTAGCCCACTCTGTGAGGTTCGCTTTTCCCAGGACAATTGCTCCTGCCGCGCGCAATTTTGCTACCAGAAAGGCGTCAGCATTGGCGTAATTGTCTTTTAGCGCCAATGAACCAGCGCTGGTATGCATGGCATCTCCTGTATCAATATTGTCCTTAAGCAAAACAGGCATTCCGTGCATCGGTCCGCGAACGCCTTTTGCCTTTCGCTCGGCATCTAGGGCCTCGGCAATAAAGAGCGCGTCGGGGTTGATTTCAAGCACCGCATTAATGTGTTTTCCTTGTTTGTCATCGGCCGCGATCTGCCTCATGTAATGGCAGATAAGTTCAAAAGAACTGATTTTTCCTGACGCTAGGTCTTCTGACAGCAATTTTGCCGATGATCGAATGGATGTTCCGGAACTGTCATTTGCCCCCATGGATTCCCCTCACTTTGAATTGAAATGAAAGCCAATTGACACGTATTCATTATACCTGTCACTTGCCCAGTTGTACGAGCAGTTTTACAATACGAATGCGGGAAATTTACGCTAAGTGAAAGGTGACTAAAAATGCTGGTAAAAACAAAAGGCCCCCGAGTAGTGGTCGGTATGTCAGGAGGCGTTGATTCTTCTGTAACCGCACTTTTACTTAAGGAACAGGGCTATGACGTCATCGGAGTATTTATGAAGAATTGGGACGACACCGATGAATTCGGCAATTGCACTGCCACAGACGATTACGAAGACGTGAGACGGGTATGCGTTCAAATTGGCATTCCCTATTACAGTGTCAATTTCGAGAAGCAATACAAAGAACGCGTGTTTCAGTATTTCCTTGATGAATATGCTAAAGGGCGCACTCCTAACCCCGATGTGATGTGCAATCGTGAGATCAAATTCAAAGAAATGCTTGATCTTGCGCTTGAGCTCGATGCAGAATACCTGGCTACTGGTCATTACGCCAGAGTCAGAGAGCAAAACGGGGAATTCAAGTTGCTGCGCGGGGTGGATGCAGGCAAGGACCAATCCTACTTTCTGCACACGCTGTCACAGTTTCCTTTGTCCAAGACGATGTTTCCCATTGGCGAAATGAACAAGAAAACCGTTCGTCAGATTGCCGCAGACCATGGCCTCGCCACCGCCAAAAAACGCGACAGTACAGGCATATGTTTTATTGGAGAACAGGATTTCAAACAATTCCTGCTACACTATTTCCCCTCTCAACCAGGGAAAATGATGACGCTGGATGGCGAAGTGAAAGGAACCCATGACGGCCTGATGTTCTATACCATCGGTCAGCGTCATGGCCTTGGCATCGGCGGTTCGGGTACAGGTGAACCCTGGTTTGTGCTCGATAAAGACTTGCAACAAAATGTGCTCTATGTAGGTCAGGGTTACCACCACCCGCATCTGTATGCAGACGGGCTTAACGGCTCAGAACTGCATGCGTTAGGATCGCAATCGTGGAAAGAAGGAGACGAGTTTTCCTGTACTGCAAAATTCCGCTATCGACAGACAGATCAACCAGTGACAGTAAAAATACTTTCAGATCAACGCTGCGTGGTGAACTTCGAGACTCCGCAACGCGCGATTACCCCGGGTCAATCGGCCGTTTTTTATCTGGGAGAAGAGTGCCTTGGCGGTGCAATCATCGATTCCCCGATTAGAAAAGAGGCCACATGAGTGGCCTCTTTTTATACATTAAATTTTAAGTTCACGGTGAAAAGGTGATTGTTCAATCGATGATCGGCTTAGTATTCGACTTTACCCTTCCAGGACAGCATGCCACCCTGCATATTAATGACGTTGGCATAGCCGTGAGAGGCTAAAAATTGCGCTGCGCGCAAGCTTCGCGCTCCTGAACGGCACACCACCACAATCGTATCGTCTTTGTGCAGTTTGTTCAGTGCGTTCGGTACTTGGCCAAGCGGAATCAATTCCGCCCCCGGTATATGTCCCTCTGTAAATTCATAAGGCTCCCTGACATCGATCAATTTAATTTTTTTCCCTGAATTAATCGCGTCCAACACTTGTTGCGAACTCCACATTTCCATTTGATTGCCCTCCTAAATTCGATGTGTCTTCTTTCAAATGGTATGGATTCAATCAGGCTTTCAATTTACCCGGCTTACTACCTTTTTCCGTCTGACCGCTCCAACCTGACATTCCTCTGGCGACATTCCATATTTTCGAATACCCGCTACGCTTGAGCACCTTTGCTGCCTGCATGCTGCGGTTCCCGCTGCGGCAGATTAGCGCCACATCTTTATCTATAGGAATTTTGTTCAGTTGATTCGATAATGAAGAGAGCGGAACATTAATCGCTCCAGGGAAATGCCCTCCCTGATATTCGCCAATTTCACGGACGTCGACGACCACGCGATTGGAATCAGCTTTTACCCATTCCGCCAATTCATTAACTGGAACATGTTGAAATTTTTTATTCATGCTGAAACGCACCACTACATACACCACGATGATGGCGATGATGATCCAAAATCCAATATTCAAGTCTTTCACTCCTTTGAATCAAACCCACTTATCCGCGCGTGCGCATGATAAGCTCTACCGCTTCTGCAATGACGCGATCGTCAGGATTTCCAGTATTCAATTCTCTCCGAATGCATGCCTCGAGGTTCGTCGTCACAATATACATGGAGAGGCGGTCTACAGCTGATCGAATCGCGTTAAGTTGTGTCACCAGGTCACCGCATTCTTCCTGTCTCTCCATCATGTTCAGAACGCCGCGGACCTGACCCTCAATTCGTTTTAATCGGTTTTTCATCGCATCACTATATTCCACTACATATCACCTCCGCATGATTCCTGATATAATGAGTTCCATTCCATTTACTAAGGAGAGACCGCACGTGGGCTTATTCGAATCGCTATATGATCCCATGATGAAGCCACTTGAATGGCTTGGCGTTCAAAAATGGCGTCAACTGGTCATCAACAAGGCACATGGACAAATTCTGGAAATCGGTGCCGGGACCGGTAACAACTTCGCCTATTATCCAGCAAATTCAGTAGTATACGCACTTGAACCATCACCGGTTCTCCGCCAAAAAGCCAGCGAGAAAATACCTTCGAATACCAATTTCACATTAGTGGAAGGAATCGCCGAGAAATTGCCCTTTGCTGATGAAACATTTGATACCGTCATCTCCACCCTCGTGCTCTGTTCAGTAAATGACTTGGAACAAGCGATCAGGGAAATGCAACGAGTCTTAAAGTCCGGAGGACGACTTCTTCTGCTTGAACATGTGGCAACCAGACAGCCGCTGGGACTTGCCCTGCAAACGGCCATCAATCCTGCATGGAAAAGGATGTTTGGCAACTGTCACCTCAACCGAAATACGGTGGCTGCAGTGAAAAAATATTTTCCAAGCGTCGCGACGATCCCTTTTGTCGGAGATTTGGTCGTACACCTTGATGCGACAAAGACGGGGTGAAGCAACGTCTACCCCGTCCTTGTCACGAACAATGGTTATCTTATCGCTTGCATGATTTGATCCATGAAGCGTTGTTCCGGGACAGCGCCTTCTACCTCGCCAATTTCGTTGATGATGGTTTTCGGCACTCCGTAAACGCTGAAACGATCGGACAGTTCAGGGAATTCTGAGGCTTCCACCATATCCCCCTTTACCTGATCACTGACAAATGCAGCCATATGAGCGAACCGCACCGCGGCCGGACAATATGGTCAGGTAGGGGTGACAAATACCTGCAAATGGACAGGTTTTATAAGATTTTTCAGCGCATCCACCGTTTTTTGGGAGAGTGTGGTTTCCCCTGTCGACACCATGATGAGGTCTTCGATCAGTGTGGAAAACTCATATCCCGATGGGATACCGAAAAATCGAATGCCATAGTCTCTATCGTTCTCATCCAAAATAACAATGGCAGGGATTTTATCAATGTGGTACTTTTCCACCTGCTCTTTTTCGGTATGGTAATTGTAAAATGTGACTTCTATCTTGTCGGAGAGTTCAGAAACTTCCTCAAGAATCTGCTTGGTCTGCGGACAATACACGCAATCAAGTGCCGCCTCAAACATGATCACTTTTACTTTGTGCTGCATTTCACTAAAACGCTTGCGCAACACATCCTGATCCTTTTTTCCAATCAGCGCCACTTTACTTCCCCCTTTCTTTTTCCTTAATCATGCCACATATAGGGTCTTCCTAAGCTTCAGAAGCGACCTGAACTCCCACAAAGGTTCCCTGCCCCGTCGCAATCACAGTTTGGCTCGGAACGTACGCGAGAAGTCAAGCCACATACACACCAGGTAAGCCGGTGATACCTTCCACATCGGCATGCTCGACATAGCGGATTTTTTTACCGGGAACATGGCGGTTGATACCTAAATTTATACCGTGGTTTTCCAATAAGTCAAACCCTAAATTCACTGACAGGACAATAAAATCCGAAGTATATGATTGTCCGGATTGCGTGGTCACCTCGTAGGAACGACTGTCCAGTACCATTCGCATTACCTCAGTGTTTAGAAACTCGACGCCGGCATTTTCACCGCGGTTTTAATTTAATACTCAACCTGGCCATCCCAGGCAGACATGCCGCCCATCAAGTTGCGGATGTTCTGATAGCCTAAGCGATCCAGAAAATCGCATGCGACACTGCTACGACCTCCACTGTGGCAAACCACCAGGGTTTCCGCGCTTTTGTCAATCTCATTTACACGCGCCTGCAACTCACCAAGCGGAATCAGCTTTGCCCCTGGAATATGCCCATTGTCAAATTCATAAGGTTCGCGCACATCAATAATTTGCAGCGGTGAACCAGATCTGATACGTTCTTTCGCATCAATGGATAGCCATTGTTGAAATGCCATTACCAAATAACCTCCAAGCTCTAATTATTGATAATTATTATTTACTACACCATATACTATATACCCCTATTGGTATTTGTCAAGGATGATCTTAGGGCACCTTTCCACCGTTTATCTTCATCGCTAAAAAATCCCCGGTGATACCAAGTCCAAGTTCCCCACCTCTTCCGATTGACAGGTAAAGCACGCGCATAAACTGTAGGATCGACAACACCCCTAAGATCCGATTCAAATTTCGAAGTGACGCAATATTGAGGGGGATCGTCAATAAACTGGGAAGTATTCGTCTTCTTCGTTGAAGCGCGATAGAGGAGACATTGAATAGGATAAAAAAATCAGGGTCAAATCTTACGCTCGTAACGGTGAACAACTGGTGGGAATCGAGCATGCCAATTCCGATCACTATCGTGATCAGGATTTGTACGATGCGCTGAAGGAGGGTATTTTCATGTTCAGATAATACCTGTTTGATCTTTTCCCATTCAAACAAGTGGGAAGTGACTGTGAGTACAATCCCTGACGCAACCACGGAACCGCTGTTGATAGAAGCCTGTCTGGTAAACAGTAAATAAGCGATGAGCGCCATCAGTTTTAAGTATGCTTGTCCTCCTGGTCCCTTCGGCACATCATGAAGATAAGGCGGCAAGCCTGATGAGAGCCTCCAAAACATGGGGCCCCGCACAGTAAAACGGAAACCGACATTCGTCACGCTGAATGCGCCAAGATCAACATAGCCAAGTACCAACAGAAAAGCGATCAGAAGTGAAAGTTCGCGATTTAACCATCCCGACAATAATTCATTTTGACGATTTCGCTGCTTTGTTGTAGTCCGCCTCTGGATATTTTTTTTCTTCATCTTCAATCGTCCAGATCCATCCAGGTTTAAGGTTCCACAAGGCATAAGCAGCAAGGAGTAATATACCGGCTGCAGATACCACTCCCGCTGAATCTCTCACTGCCCGAATCAATGGTGATTCTGCAGAAATCAGCGGTTCTGTCGGTGGTGATGCGGCAGAACGAACCTGTTGCTCATTCTCAACTCCAATTTTCTTTTTGCGCTTGTAAGACTGGCCATTTTTCATCCGTTGCCACTCCCCTTTTCTACACAGGGAGAAAGAAGAAAAACACAAACAATGCAAGACCAGTGATAAAAAGTATCACATCATGGATTAGTTCTGACTTTGTCAACGACTGTTTCATGGCGGGCACTCCTGAAAAAATAAGGCATACCATAACGTATGCCGAATTCAATTCAGGGTCTAAGGCACACGCCTTGACCTTGACAACTTAATTATTTGCCGATCAGATCACCCCGACCGCGCGTTTCCAAATATTGCGGATATTTTTCATACGACGGCGCAATTGCGGGAAGCAGTTTTAGCGTTTTGGGAATTGGACCCTTTGCCACAATCTGGCGGCGGGATAGGGCCGCAAGAAGATTGACTTTTCCCATCCAGAACTGATGGGCGATATCGCCTTTCATCGTCATGAATACTTCCGGTTTAATGTCCGTTGGCCCAAGAATCACCTGAAAATACCCGCCTTCCGGATCATTGCCTGAAGCATCGACCGTAATTTTGGCGCTGGGATCTGAATACTCCCATTGAATGACAATTTTAGATGCAGCAATCTCCGGCCCGATGGCTTCGTCAAATTTGATTTGTTGAAAAAAACCGCCAAGAATATCGTAAAGTTCTTCCTCATTCTGAAACACCGCCATGTGTGTCCACCCCATTTACATTTTTTCTCTAATAAATTTGTTCCAGGATATTGATGAGCGCATCGTTGGTAAGTTCTTTTGGATTATAGATCACACTGCCATCTTCCATGGCCCGGTCAACTATTTCCGGAAACTGCTCCTTTCGAACTCCCACCTCTTTAAGCCGAGTTGGCAAGCCCGTCATTTCATGGAGACTTTCCTGAATCAGAGACAACCGTTCGAGCATTGTCCTCGATGCGTCACCATCATCTCCTGAACCGCTGAGAGAAGCGGCACGAGCCAAGTTCGCAAGCCTTGCTTCGATCTCCTCGAGATTATATCGGAGCATGGCGACAAGCACGATGCTATTGGCTACCCCATGTGGGACTTTTGCCACACCACCAAGCGCATGCGCAAGACTGTGTACCCCTCCCACCATGCTATTGGCAAACGCGATGCCTGCCATCGTGCTTGCAAGCTGCAATTTTGCCCTGGCTTCAGGATCAAAATCAGTCCGGGTTCCAGAAATGACTTCGGCCAGAATGGTTTGGATCGCGTTGACGGCATACATATCGCTCATTGGATTGTGTTCGAGGCATGTATAGGATTCAATCGCGTGCGTAAGGGCATCCATGGCAGTGGCAGCCGCCATTTTTGATGGAAGGGTATAGGTGATTTCCGGATCGAGCAGGGCCAGTTCAGGAGTGATGAAGCGCTCTACAAAACTGAGTTTTCTCATCTCCTCATGATCCGCAATGACTGCTATCGGCGTCACTTCTGACCCGGTACCGATCGTGGTGGGAATGGCAACGAGCGGGAACAGTGGTTCCGTCAACAATTGATACCCTTGATACTCCTTCAGTTCGCCGCCGTGTTTGAGCAGTATATTCGCTGCTTTTGCCGTATCGATCACGCTGCCGCCACCAACAGCGACAAGCATATCTGCTCCGCAATTCCTGCCAAGTTCCGCAACACGGCTCACGACATGAAGATCACTGTCTTGCGGGACCTCCGTATATACAATCCCCACCTTGACACCAGATTCGGCCAGTGTCCTCGCGAGTGTTTCCGTTACGTTCAGGGACGCCATCACCTGATCAGAGATGATAATGGCCCTGCGGCCCGCATAAGTGCTGAATTCACTCTCACCAGATGCCAAGAGACCTGGTGATTGCACAATTTTAGTCGGAGCATGAAATTGCATGAAATTCATCATTTCTGCGACCCCCTTTGCCAATTCGAGTATTTAAAAGTCAATCGTAGAGATACAAAATCTCGTCTTCCAGTTCCACGTATACGTTTTTCACCTGCGTGTAATCGGATAGTGCCTCAAGCCCCAGTTCCCGCCCGAATCCCGACATTTTGTATCCGCCAAATGGTGCTTCAACGCGCAGTAAATTGTAATTGTTCACCCAGACGGTACCGAGTTTCAGTCTCCGCGCTGCTCGCAATCCTTTCTTGATGTCTTTTGTCCATACGCCACCGGCAAGCCCATACTTAGAATCGTTGGCGAGTAAAATGGCCTCCTCTTCATCAGAAAATGGGATCACCACGACAACCGGTCCAAAGATCTCTTCCTGGCAGACTTCGCAATCGTTAGTGAGATCGACAAACACAGTGGGCTCAAAGAAAAATCCCTTGTCATACACTTCCCCCTGTGGCCTGCGTCCCCCACAAAGGATTCGCCCGCCTTCTTCAAGTCCCCGCCTGACGAAGTACTCCACCTTGTCCAGTTGCGCTTTTGAAATTAATGCTCCCACTCGCGTATTCCAATCGAGCGGATGCCCCATCGGCAACTGTTCAACCCTGGGAATAAAGCGTTTAATAAATTCATCAAAAATGGATTCCTGGACTAAAATTCTCGTACCTGCGATGCATACTTCACCTTGGTTCATAAACGCTCCGGTCATCACACCGTTGATTGCCTGATCGAGATCACAGTCGGCAAATAGCAGATTCGGCCCCTTTCCACCAAGTTCCAGTGTGAGCCGTTTCAGCGAATTCGAACTACCATGTACGATCGATCGGGCCGTATTGGTGGAACCAGTAAACGACAACTTATCGATATCTGCGTGTTCAGCAAGCGCTTTACCAGCTTCCGCGGATCCGGTGACCACATTGAATACACCCTCAGGAACCCCCACCTCTTCTGCAATTTTCGCAAGTTCCAGCGCAGTGAGCGGTGTAAATTCCGATGGTTTTAGTACCACTGTATTGCCTGCGGCGAGCGCGGGCGCCACCTTGAACGAAGCAAGCAACAGCGGAAAATTAAAAGGCACGATCATGCCCACGACGCCAATCGGTTCCCGCAGTGTAAAATCCAGTGCCTGTTGCGCCAGGGGCACCTGTCTGCCTGCAATATGAGCGGCCAGATCCGCATAGTATTCAAAACAATCTGCCGCCATGTGGATGTCAATCAGCGAGGTTTCGAGGATGGGTTTACCTGAAGAGAGCGACTCCAACTTCGCCAGTTCATCTACCCGTTCATGTAAAATGCGCCCTATCTCACGCAACAATTTGCCGCGAGTGGGCGCATTCATGTGACTTGACCATTCTTCTTTTAAAAATGTTGCCTTTGCCGCCCTTACCGCTTGATCTATATCGGCTATTCCCATTTCGGGTACAGTTGCCACGAGCTCCTGATCAGCAGGACAGCGCACTTCCAGAATGTTGCCGTTTTCAGCTTGTACCCATTTACCATTAACGTAAGCAGCGTAGGATTGCACCTTCATGCCACCCGCCTTTTTATACTGAGCAGTCATTCATTATCGCCAAGATAGCACGGCGAAGAGAACACTGTCAAGCTGTCAGGTGCGGTACACAGGTATGCCATCCTTCATGACGCCTGCAACGTGAGGGATGCCAAATCTCGTGAGCACATAGGCTGGATTTGGCGCGTGAAACCATACCACATCAGCAGGTCGTCCCTTTGCAATCACTCCTGCTCTGCTGCCCCTCGAGATCGCATTCGCGCTGTTGCGCGTGGCAGCCATGAATACTTCTTCCGGTATCATTTTTAGCGTAAGGAGTGCAAGACTCATCGTAAGCGCAAAATTTTCAGAAGGCGCTGATCCAGGGTTGAAATCGCTCGCGATCGCTACTGCGAGATTTACCTCATCGATCATAAATCTCGCTCGCGCTGCTGCTTTTTGCAGATAAAATGAAGTCGCAGGCAAACAAACTGCCACGACGCCATTTGCCGCCATTTGCAACAATCCTTCGTCACTTGCGGCGAGCAAGTGATCGGCGGATACTGCCCCTAACTGTGCCGCCAGTTCCGCTCCGCCTAAAGACTCCATTTCATCGGCGTGCAGTTTCAGTCCATAACCAAGTTCTCTAGCTGCGGTTAATATCCGTCTGCCTTCCTCAATAGTAAAGACGCCTTTTTCTACAAATGCATCCGCAAATTCAGCGCCCGCCTCTTTCAGGGCAGGCAACCATTCGATGCAGGATTTCACATAGTCTTCCCGACTGATGCCGGCATCCTTTGGCAAGGCATGCGCAGGGAGAGCTGTCAAAGCGAGATCGATTGGCTGTGCTTTGGAGAGCGCGTTTGCCACCTCAATCTGCTTTTTTTCCGTCGCGAGTTCCAGTCCATATCCGGATTTTGCTTCTACAGTGGTCACACCAAAAGAAAGCATACGGGCAAGGCTGGAAAGCGCCTTCTGATACAACTCCTCAAAGCTTGCCTCGCGGGTATCCTTCACCGTTCGTAGGATTCCTCCACCCGCTTGTAAAATATCGAGATAAGTGGAACCAGCAAGGCGCATTGGTAGTTCATGCTCCCTGGAACCCCCAAAGACGAGGTGGGTGTGGGGATCGACAAACCCCGGGCAAGCAAACCCGCCCCCCGCATCAATCCATGTGGTTTGCCCATCAGCCATTTCTCCCACTGATTTTCGTGAGCCTATCTCGATAATTCGCCCATGTTCATCAATGGCTATCGCAGCATTTTCAAATGCTCCCACTTCCCTCATCGCCTCCCGGCCTTGACGAGGTGAATTCGCATCTGTTTCTCTAGCATCCGTCATCGTCCAAAGGAGACCTATGTGATCGATAATGGTTTTTACCGCCATCGGGTCAACTCCCTTATCCCGCAATTATTCCCACATGGGGATGCGAACTCCGCGTTCTTTTGCGACCTTTTCCGCAGTATCATAGCCTGCGTCGACGTGACGGATGACGCCCATGCCAGGGTCCGTGGTGAGCACCCTGCCAAGTTTTCGCTCTGCACGTTCTGAACCGTCCGCCACCACGACCATACCGGCGTGAATCGCATATCCCATTCCGACGCCACCGCCATGATGGACCGAAATCCAGGAGCCACCTGCCGCGGTATTAACGAGCGCATTTAAGATCGGCCAGTCTGCTACGGCATCGCTGCCGTCTCTCATACTTTCTGTTTCGCGGTTAGGCGATGCGACCGAACCTGCATCCAAGTGGTCTCGCCCGATCACAATCGGTCCCTTAAGTTCCCCTTTTCGCACGAGCTCATTCATCGCCAGTCCAAATTTCACCCGTTCACCGTACCCAAGCCAGCAAATTCTGGCCGGAAGCCCTTGAAAATGCACCATTTTCTGCGCTTTTTCAATCCAATTGCGCAGGTGTTCGTTCTCAGGGAAAAGTTCCAGTACGAGTCTGTCAGTGCGATAGATGTCTTCCGGATCACCGGAGAGCGCCGCCCAGCGGAACGGTCCCTTTCCTTCACAGAACAGTTCGCGAATATATGCGGGGACAAATCCCGGAAACGCGAAGGCATCTTTGACACCCCCGTCAAACGCCACCTGACGAATGTTATTTCCGTAATCAAAAACCACCGCCCCGCGCCGCTTCATTTCCAACATCATTTGCACGTGCTCGACCATGCTTTGTTTTGAGCGCTCTACATATTCTTCTGGGGAGGAATGCCTCAGTTTTGTTCCTTCTTCCATCGTCAATCCTTGAGGAAGGTAGCCATAAAGAGGATCATGAGCAGACGTCTGATCTGTCACAAAATCCGGTACCAGATCACGCGCCAAAAGTTCCCGGTAGACATCCACCGCATTCATGTGTACACCAACAGACAACGGTTGGCGATTATCTACCGCCTCTTTCACCAATGCCAAGGCCTCGTCAAGGTTGTTAGCCTTGCGGTCAAGGTAACCTGTTTCGAGCCTTCGTTCAATGCGATGCGCATCTACTTCCGCGATCAGCGCCACCCCACCGTTCATTGTAATGGAAAGCGGTTGAGCGCCACCCATTCCCCCAAGTCCCGCTGTCAGCGTCCAGGTTCCGGCCATGGTACCCCCTGTATGCTGGCGAGCTGCTTCCGCAAAGGTCTCATACGTACCTTGCAAAATACCCTGACTACCTATATAAATCCAACTGCCTGCCGTCATTTGCCCAAACATCATCAGGCCTTTTTTATCAAGCTCATCGAAATGCTCCCATGTCGCCCACTTTGGCACTAACATGGAGTTAGACAACAGCACCCTCGGCGCATCTTCATGCGTCTTGAATATGCCTACAGGCTTGCCCGATTGAATCAACAGTGTCTCGTCGTTTTCGAGATTGCGAAGCGCTTTCACAATATGATCAAACGCCTCCCAGTTTCTTGCGGCTTTACCGCGACCGCCATAGACTACTAAATCTTCAGGCCGTTCCCCCACTTCAGGGTCTAGATTATTGTGAAGCATGCGCAGTGCCGCTTCCTGTTCCCATCCTTTGCAAGTCATGTCCAGACCGCGCGGGGCGCGAAGCGGTCCACGTGAAATGTCGCTCATCGAGATCATCCTCTCTTTCCTCTTATGCTATCGTAGCACAACCTAATTTGTCTTGCAATTGCGTCAATTGAATAGTAACATTTATATATCATTGAATCATGAATTAAATCATTCATCAACCATGTATTGGAGTTATTCACTATGAATGAAGAAAATTCGACGCGACAAACGCTCGAGAGCTGGTGGGACCAGGGACGAATCAGCTCTGATACCAATCGACTGATCGTTAAATTTCTAGAAAAAAATTATCGTCATGCCGCCTTTATGAGCGCTTCCGATTTGGCGCAGGAGATCGGAGTCAGTCAGTCCTCCATAACTCGTTTTGCTGCCATGCTTGGCTTTTCCGGGTTCAGTGAATGGAGCAAGGAAATGCAGGCCATCATTCGACTCGAACTTTCTGCCACAGAGCGGCTTTGGTATGCAGAACACCCTAGTGACGACAGTGGCGATCGGGTCCTGCTGAGTGAACAGGAGAACCTCGCAATACTTCAAAACATGATTAACTCTGATCGTTTTCAGGCGTTTGCAAAAGAACTTGCATATGCCAAACGTGTGGTTTTTGTCAGTGTACGCGCAGCTGCCACATTGCTTCCCTATGCCCACTATTTTTTAGGTAAAGTAAGACCAAATGTAGAATTGGCAAGCATCAGCGATCCCCTATGGGATCAACTTTCCAGTGAAATTCCGTCGGAGATATTGATCGTCGTCATCGCTTTTCCGAGATACCCGAGACTTTTGGTGGAGTGGACCACGCACATGCAAACAAAAGGATTTCATATCGCAGCGATCACAGACAGACTTACGTCTCCTGTTGTTCCACTGTCAGAATTGTCGCTGATCGTGCCTGTCACCTCTGTCTCGTTATTTGATTCCTATGCCGCTCCGCTCATCGTGTTAAACCTGCTTGTCAGGCAAGTTGCCGCGCTGATTCCGAACATCAGCGAGAAAAGACTGGAACAATTGGAAGCATGGGATCAATTGCAAAATGTTTATATTTAGGAGGATTGTCCATTTTGAAAAACTTAGCGAACATCTCTTTTTCGGGAGAACGCTTTTGGACCCATTTTCTCGCTTTTTCAAACATTGGAGCTCTATCACAGGGCGGTGTCGAGCGCCCGTTTGGCAGTAAGGAAGACCTGGAAGCGAGATTGTATTTACAAAATGCCTGCCGTGCGATAGGACTCGAAGTACAGGTAGACCCCATCGGCAACTTGTGGGCCGTGATGCCCGGAACAGAAAAGCTGTCCATGATCGCAGTGGGATCTCATCACGATTCGGTTCCGCAAGGCGGACGGTTTGACGGAGCACTTGGCGTGCTTACAAGTCTTGAAACGTTGCACGCATTGAAAGAGGGGGGTTACAAGAACCGGCATCCCTTGGCACTCGTTTCTTTTACAGCAGAGGAACCAAATCCCTTCAATTTGTCGACCATGGGTAGTCGAACAGTAGCAGGAAGACTCACGAAAGATTCCCTGATTCGCAGTAGAGATTGGAATGGCAGGCCGCTGCAAGAGGCTATTCTAGCGGTCGGTGGCAACCTGGAGTTGGTAGAACAGGCTCGCAAAACATCAAATGACCTTGGTGCATTTCTGGAACTGCACATCGAACAGGGCAAGCGCCTGGAACGCGCACAAAAACCGCTAGCAGTCGTCACTGGAATCTGCGGTATCCACCGATTGGATGTAACGGTGATCGGAGAGGCCAATCATGCAGGCACGACGATGCTTGCCGATCGACATGACGCATTTTTAGCGGCATCTGAGATCGCACTTGCATTTGAAAAGTCGCTTCTCGACGAGCACCGGGATGACCTGGTCGGCACGATTGGACGATTCGAGATTTTCCCCAACGCCGCCAATATCATTCCCGGAAGTGCTCGCTTCATCGTAGAAATCAGGGCTTCAACAGTAGAGCTGATGCACCGGATCGCTTCCCTTTTTCAAAAAAAAGCTCAAGCTATCGCCAAGCGCCGAGGCGTTCAGTTCAACGCTGATGTGATTTTGGATCAAGCGCCAGAAGAAATGGACAAATTCCTCATTGCCGCACTAGAAGATGTAAGCACCAAGTTGCAAATCCCATATGATCGCCTTTTCAGTATGGCGGGCCACGATGCCACGCACATGGCCAGTTTCACGAAAGCAGGCATGCTCTTTGTTCCCAGTATCGATGGGAAAAGCCACTGTCAGGATGAAGAAAGTCGTTTCGAGGACATCGTGCTTGCGGGACAGGTAATGGTCGATGCGATCATACAAATGGATCAAACATTGGATAACAATTCATAAGAAAGAGGAATGCACATGGCTACGATTTTCGAAACGGGATACCTCTGGTATCAACATCAATTTGTAAGCGATTACGGGTTATTCGTAGAAGACGGAGTGATTCAAGACATCGCCCCGTATCACGCATTGAAAGAAAAATCCCCGGATGCAGAGGTTGTCGATATGCGACGCCTTGCGGTTGTCCCCGGTACCGTCAATGCGCACAATCATTCGTTTCAAAGCCTGCTACGCGGTATCGCGACAGATGAGCCATTTTTGACATGGCGCGATCAGGCACTGTATCGCTATACGCCGTATATGGATGCAGAGACACTCTATGCAGGGGCCCTTCTTGCGTTTGGGGAAATGTTGTCGCAAGGCGTAACTACTGTCACTGATTTTTTCTATATTCACAACCACGGAACAGACAATGATGAGGCAATTATCCAGGCGGCAAGCGACCTTGGCATCCGACTCGTCTTAGCGAGAACCATGTACGACTGGGTAGGCGCGCCTGCCTCTTACAGGGAATC
>JAJYOE010000025.1:0-8318 GCA_021785975.1 Bacillota bacterium
AATCGCTTCCCATAAACCGTGAATATACGTCGACCCAAGCGCGCGATCATAAAGTCCATAACCGTATCTACCCGTTTCTCCCCAGATCATTCGGCCATGATCAGGGCGAATGTATCCGTCAAACCCTGACTCGTACAGCGCCTTCATGATCTCGTACATGTTGAGTGATCCGTAAGCGGTCGGATGCGCGCTCTCCACGAAATTTTTCTCCCCGTCGCGCTTGATGTTGCGTATATGAGCAAAGTGGATTCGGCCCTCTCCGCCAAATCGACGAATCATTGTCGGCAAATCATTGGCAGCGCTCGCCCCAAGCGACCCTGTGCAGAACGTCAGCCCATTATACGGATCGTCATGCAACCGTAAAAAGCGGTTCAGATTCTCCTCGTTCGTGATGATTCTCGGCAAACCGAAAATCCCCCACGGCGGATCGTCCGGGTGAATCGCCATCTTGACACCAGCACTTTTGGCCACCGGAATCACCTTGTCGAGAAACACTTTCAAATGACTCCAGAGCTTCTCTTCATCCACACTGGCATAGGCATTCAGCAGCCCTTGCAATTGATCTTTCGTATAGCTTTCATCCCATCCCGGCAGGCTCAGTTCTCCCTTACCAGGGTCGAGTTCCAACATCGTTTCATGATCGTAGGAAAGGGCATGCGCACCATCTGCCCATTCGTAGTTCAATTCCGTACGAAGCCAGTCAAATACAGGCATAAAATTGTAGCAGACCACTTTCACGCCCGCTTCTCCCAAACGCCGGATGGTTTCACTGTAATTTTCGATCAGCCGATCCGCACCAGGTGCTCCGAGCTTAATGTCTTCATGGACCGGGACGCTTTCCACCACTTCAAAACTTAGCCCCTCCGCTTCAATCTGCGCTTTTAGGGCCGCAATCCGTTCCCTCGGCCACACTTCTCCCACCGGCACGTCGTAAATCGCGGACACAATTCCTGTCATCCCTGGAATTTGCCGAATGTACGGCAGCGTTACCGGATCCTTTTCGCCATACCACCGAAACGTCATTTTCACCAGGCTTACCTCCCTCACATCCTGAAATAGTTTCGCGCGTTTTCCACCGAGACGCCTCTGATGAGGTCGCCGACCATGACTGGATCATCAGGCACTTCGCCGCCCTCTATCCACTCCCCGATCACAGAACACAAAATACGCCTGAAATAGTCGTGCCTTGCATAGGACAGATAACTTCTCGAGTCGGTCGTCATCCCGACAAACAGTCCCAATCCGCCAGTATTCGCGACCAGTCGCAACTGTTCTTCAATGCCATCCCGATGATCGAGCATCCACCAGGCTGGCCCCACCTGGATCTTCCCTTTTACGCCCCCCTGATAATTACCGGCCATCGTCGCCATGACGTAATAGGCTGACGGATTCAAGGTGAAAAGCAGGGTTCTTGGCACTCCACCCGCAAGCTCCACCTCATCGAACCATTGCTGCAATGCTCGCGCCGATACCGGATCTCCGACCGAATCCACGCCGGCATCCGGGCCGAGCGAATGATAGATCCTGGTATTGGTGTTGCGCAGCGGCGACATATGCAATTGCATCACCCAGTCCCGCCTGGCGTACTCACTTCCCAAAAAGTACAGGAGATAATACTGATACTTTTGCATGTCAAGAAACGTAATCTCCGTTCGATCCATCGCCTTTTGGAAAATCGCCTTTGCTTCGCTGTAAGAACCCTTGACTGCTGGGAAATCCGTCAACCCATGATCGGCAATACGACAACCCACCGTAGCAAAATCATCCATTCTCCGCATCAGTAATGCCAGCAAATCATCCAGGTTTTGCATGTCGATTCCATATTGATCGCCAAACTCACGTACTTCTGTATGGAAACGTTCCCATTCGATGTGCAAAAAAGCATCGGGACGAAAAGTAGGTACCACTTTTGTAGCTATATTGGAAGATTCTTGCAACCGTTGATGCCACTTCAGCTCTTCTTTCGGATGATTGGTCGTGGCGATCAGTTCCACTTTTGAGCGTCCGATCAGTTCTCTGACGGAAAACCCGCCTGCCGCCATTTTTTCCTGCGTCTGTTCATACACTTTACGGGCCGTTTTCGCCGATAACGCTTCGTGAATCCCAAAGAATTTTTGCAACTCCAAGTGTGCCCAGTGATAGACCGGATTTCCGATAAAATAAGGAAGCACCTCTGCAAATGCATAGAACTTTTCTTCAAAGCTGACACTATTCCCCGTTATTTTTTCCTCAGGAACGCCAGCTGCGCGCAAGAGACGCCACTTATAATGGTCGCCTTTCAACCACAATTCCCCAATATCTGTAAAGTGCTGATTTTCCAGTATTTCTTTCGCATCCAGGTGACAATGATAGTCGTAGATGGGTTGATCGGACGCGAAGGAATCATATAAACGCTTTGCTGCCTCAGACTTCAGCAAAAACCGAGGACCCATAAATTCGATAGACATTTTACTTTTATCCCCCCTTTCCTCAGCATTTCCTAGCCAATTTGGAGAACCGCTTCAGTTACTCTTAGTGTAGTCAATATTTTTGCAATGGAAATCATAAAAATTGCTATAATACTTGCATAAATTGACGAAACGCTGGATGAAGGATAGGATAATGCCAAGGGGTGGTATTTGATGAAACTTTCCACACAGCACTTTCAATCCCGTCAGCACATGGTGCGCGGTGAGTATGAACTTTTTCATTATTCAGACAAAAAAATGGATGATGTGCAACTCCATCATCACGATTTTTATGAAGTCTATTTATTTCTCTCCGGAAATGTCATCTACTCGATTGAAGGGCGAACCTATATTCTTCGGCCCAACGATATTCTCTTAATCGGTCCGAATGAACTTCATCAAGCGGTCATCGATACAGCCGTCAAACCCTATGAACGAATGGTGCTTTGGATCAATCCACAGTTCTTGAATCAACTTGGTAATGAAACGACCAACCTGGCGGACTGCTTCGATCCCGCGAGACATCGCCACACGAATTTGCTGCGCTTGGCACCTGAACGTTTTCAGCAGTTAAAAAATGAATTTCAACAATTGTACGCTGAAACGTACGACAAAGGATACGGCAGTTCCTTACTGTGTGCATCGCACATCCAGCGCCTCATGGTCATGATCAATCGCAGTTTGCTTCATGAGGTGTCAGAAGATATGAATGAAGATGTCATTACTGATCCATTTTTAGAGCCTGTCGTCACCTATATCGCTAAAAACCTTGAATCAGAACTCACGCTAGACCAGATTGCCAAACAAATGTATTTGAGCAAATTTCATATTATGCGTGAATTTAAGAAACAAACTGGCACCACCATCCATCACTACATTTTGCAAAAACGATTGGCGCTCTCCAAACAACTGATTTTGGAAGGAATTCCCATTACCGAAGTATTTACACGCTGCGGCTTTAAGACCTATTCGCATTTTTTCCGTGCATTTAAGACCGAATATGAAATGACTCCAAAAGAATTTTATCGCTGGATGCTTGGTTGAACCAATCATTCCATCATTCAATTGAGTGAGCGATTGCTCCTCCGACAATCGTATAAAGAACCTTCGCATCCCGAATGTCATCTGTTTCGGTTGGATTGACGATATCCCGGTCAAGAATCGTCAAGTCAGCCAACCATCCTGGTAACAGACGGCCTTTTTTGTCTTCTATACCAATGGCAAAGCTGGCTTCCTGAGTAAAAAGCACCACAGCCTCTTTAGGGGAAAGCGACTGATTGACAAAATGCCCATCTCCATTAGCAAATGGCGACCGTCTGGTCACCGCAGCATGGATGCCTAAAAGAGGATGAATCGGTTCAACCGGCGCATCGGATCCTCCCCCCACATGCAACCCTGCCTGCTTCATTGTTTTCCATGCGCAGACATAAGCAGCCCGCTCTTTGCCAACCCGATCGATAACCCAAGGAAAATCACTTGCTGCAAATCTAGGTTGAATGTCAATCGCAAGTCGATCCCCAAGGCGTGTCATCCGTTCCACCAAATCTGGTCGAATGAGTTCTGCGTGGACGATCCTGTCCCGCCTATGAATACGCGGAGCCATTTCGATAGATTGGACTGCCATATCGAGCGCCGCATCGCCGATGGCATGAATGGCCACCGGCAATCCGGCATCGTGCAATTCGCGAACCCGCTGTCGTAGTTGATCAGGAGAATAAATGGGTAACCCATACTCGTTTGGCGCATCTTCATATGGATGAGACAACCACGCGGTTCGCCCACCAAACGATCCATCGGCAAATAATTTTACCGCGCCACTGCTTAACCACTCATCTTGTGCCGGCAAATCGTTGACGAGATTCCGAAACTCATCGACATACAAGTCACCAATTAGTTCATGCACGCGAAGACGTCGGTGATCTTCGTCCAGCAAATTTCGATAGACTTGCCACGTCGCAGCAACTCCCCCGACATACCTTGTATCATCCGAATGAACCGCAGTTAGGCCAGAGGCAAGACTATGCTGCATCGCTATTTTCAACGCATGTTTCCAGTTCGCCGATGTCCATTTTGGAAGAACAGAGAAGAACGGTTGAAAAGCACGTTCTTCATAGACAAGCCCGTTCAAATGTCCACGGTCGTCCCGACCATACGCGCCACCCTCCGGATCGGCAGGGTGTTCGCCTAAACCTGAAAGCGCAAACGCCAAACGATTGGCAAGTAACACGTGTCGACAGACGCGCATCAGAAGTAAAGGTCGCCCTAGCGATGCCGCGTCCAATTCCTCGATATTTGGAATCTGGCGATCGCGAATCTGGAATTCGTCCCAACCAGCACCAATAATCCACGCATCGTCAGGAAGACTTACAGCCCATGCTCTAACACGGGCCAAAAATTCACCTTTGGAGGTAGTTCCGGTAAGGTCGAGGCGTAGCAACTGTTCCCCAACGCCTGACAGATGAAGGTGGTTGTCGACAAGTCCCGGGATCACGGTCGCGCCGTTCACATCTAGAATTTTTGTCACCACTGCACCAAATTGTAATCGCAAATCCTCGGCATTGCCGATGGCGAGAATTTTTTCTCCCTCCACCACCAGACCATCAAACCTCGTATCTGCCAAGTCCATGGCATACCCGTTCGCACCAGTTAACATCCACAAACGAAACACCTCATTAACCAAGTCATTCTACCACGATCAAGACATTGTCGAATTCCAAAATGCGTGGATAGGACATCATATGATGGTTCAATTTTTCCACCGTCGGCTCTCGTAAGTTCATTTGTTATTATCCCATATTCGCAAAATCAGGTTCAACTTTCCCACTTGACGATGAGCAGTGGTATCATGCAATATAATAATGCGGGTGAGAATTGCGGGAGAGTCTGAATGATCAGCACCGAAGGAGCAACTTTTCTTTTAGAAGAGGAATCTCTCAGGTAAACAGACTGCAATTTGACGCACCTCTGGAGAGAGCGATCGAGCCACCAAAGGGGATTTCCATTTGATTTTGTGATGGATAAACTCTCAGGTAAAAAGACAGAGGAATTGTAATGAGATCATTTCATTACAGTTCCCCTGTCTTTTTATGATTGCATAAGAGGTGAAGGTCATGATTTTAGTGCTTTTAAGCATATTTGGAAGTATTGCCTTTGCAGCAAGTGGAGCAATTGTTGCCATTCAGCAAAAGTATGATTTGTTCGGCATTTTTGTTTTAGGAATTTCCACTGCATTTGCGGGTGGATTAATACGCAATATTCTAATTGGAATACCAGTGAGCATGATTTGGCATCAATCCACATTGTTTTTTACTGCCATTTTGACGATGGTAGTCGTTATTTTTACGCCTGACTTCTGGATAAAAAAAGGCGCTAGATGGATCACCATTTTGGATGCCATAGGATTGTCTGCGTTTTCTGTCGAAGGAGCGCTGTTGGCCGATCAGTTTCATGCGACACTGATCTCGGTCATTGTAGCAGCAACATTAACCGGTGTGGGCGGTGGAGTGTTGCGAGATTTACTGGCTCATCGTCATCCAATTGTGTTTCAAAGAGAAATATACGCACTCTGGGCCATCTTGGTAGGCATCGTCATTGGCATGCATTGGGTACATCCACACAGCGAATGGCAAATATACTGTCTCATTGTGGTGACATTCTTATTGCGAATGGCGTCAGTTAAATTCCACTTGAGATTGCCAAACATCAAAGCAGAAAGTCTGTAATCCTTCTGAATCTTAAAGATACTTGTCGCGAATGACCGACAGATGATGCAATTCGTGTCCTCCAATAATGTAGGCTATTGCGCGGGTCGACACAGGAACATTCCATACTGTGCCTGTCCGAACCCAGGACGGCTCATCAATGGTGGTCAGAAGGCTTAAGGTCGCAGAGCGCACTTGCTGATAATCACTTTGAATCTGCTCCCAGGATAAGCGTTGGAAATTTGCAATTGATGCGTAACTGTCCTGGTCAAATCCAGGTAAAGCTACTGTTTCACCGCGAGCGATGCAAAGCATCCGGTATGACATGACTCGCTCAGTATCTGCCATATGCCCGACCACTTCTTTCAGTGTCCATTTTCCTTCAGCATAGGCCCTAGCTGCTGATTCTTCCGGTAAGCTGCCTAGAAGGGAGAGCGTATCCCGTCGCTGATGACTGAGAATTACTTCGATATCCCCATCTGGAATCAGATTGAGATAACTGTCGTAATACGCGGGATATTCATTAGATAATGGTTTGGTACGCATAACAATCCATCCTTTCATCATCGAAGCTATGATTGTATTTTCATTTCGATTATGAAACAATTTTATCATGAGGATGCCAATTGAAGATTTTTTTTGGTTTATACATATTGTCGGCATTGCTATCTGGTTTGGCCCATCAGTAGGATCCCTATTATTTTGGCCAAACGGTAAGGCTATCAAAAACGGAGTGGCAGACGATCCATCAATTGCCCTTCTAGTCAGGATGCTGATGAAAACCGGCTACTTTGGAGCAGGGTTGACCGCCGTGGGAGGTACGGGCACCGCATTTTTGATTCAGCCCAAATCGCTGCTAGGTACTTATTGGCTGACTTCAATGCAAGGAATCGGGGTGGTCGCTTTCGTGATCACAGTTTTGGTGATGCCCCGCTTAGGAAAAAAACTTCTATTGAATCCGCTCCACCTCAATTCCTCTCCATCAATTCGCCTGATTCTGCACTATCGCAGATGGCTGCAAGTCGTCTCGCTCCTGCTGTTAGTCAATATTTTTATCGCCGCTTTCAAGTGAATCTGTGTATGGATATCCTGTTAACGGGGTTTGAACAGTTTTGATTGATACTATCCAAATCCATGTTATACTATTCATATGGAGAGATTAGCAACGATAAGCGAAGCATCAAAAGTTCTTGGCGTATCCATTACCACGTTACGGCGTTGGGAAAAAGAAGGACGATTGCAGCCAGACGAAATTACGCAAGGTGGCCATCGACGGTATGATCTGGTGAAGCTACGTCCTGAACTATTCCGGCTCCAGCGGAGCGACAGGAAAACCGTAGCCTACGCCAGAGCTTCAAGTCATGATCAGAAGGAGGACTTGGAACGGCAAAAGCAAGTCTTGGAAATGTATTGCGCTGCTCAAGGATGGACATACCAGGTGGTGGCTGATCTTGGATCAGGCATGAACTACCACAAAAAAGGCTTGAAGCGGCTATTGAATGCCATTTTGCAGGACGAAGTAGGCAGGTTGGTCATCACACATAAAGATCGTCTTTTGCGCTTTGGCGCAGAGCTTGTCTTTGCCATTTGCGAGGCGAAAGAGGTGGAAGTAGTCATCCTCAATCAAGGTGAAGACACGACGTTGGAAGAAGACCTTACCCAGGATGTTCTTGAAATCATTACGGTATTTTCTGCACGGCTCTACGGCTCCCGATCACGCAAGAATCAGAAATTGATCGAAGGCATGACGAAGGTGGTTGACGATGCACAGAAGCCATAAGATTGCGCTTGATCCCAATCATTAGCAAGCCACCTATTTTGCCAAAGCTTGCGGTGTGGCGCGGTTCGCCTACAACTAGGGACTTGCCGAGTGAAAGCGCCAATACGAAGCGTGTGAAAAGCCAACACAAGCCTCCCTTCGTCGGCAACTGAATGCCTTCAAGCGGGAACAATTCCCTTGGATGCTCGAAGTCACCAAAAATGCGCCACAAATAGCGTTGATTCACCATTACATTCGACTTTCTTTTAAGATGCGAATTTCATTTTCCACATCAAATGTCCTGAGCTTTAACATGGTATTCTCTCTTTCTATTTTGCCCAGACGTTCATCGACACGATCAAACCGCAAGTTCATCTCAGTACGCAAAAATTCGACTTTTCCTTCAAGAGC
>JAJYOE010000025.1:8418-19794 GCA_021785975.1 Bacillota bacterium
TCCACTCTCTCACTTAACTTATCGACTTTTCCTTCAAGAGCATCCACTCTCTCACTTAACTTATCGACTTTTCCTTCAAGAGCATCCACTCTCTCACTTAACTTATCGACTTTTCCTTCCAGCGAGTTAACATTTTTACTGAGCGAATTTACCGATTTGCTGAGATCCATGATCGCATCGTATACTAAATCCCAGGTTTTTTCAGGCATTTACTAAACCTCCACTATCAAAAAATACTATTTGATTACATTTTAAATCACTTACTGCTCATGGTGCATTCTCATTTTGTATGATCTTGCAATACTTAGTATGATAGTCTTATTGACATGCAGATACACACTAATTGATCTTGGATCACAGAGGGTTATAGATAATGGAGAGGTAGGCTTGTATAGATGGCTTCAATTTTCGCTTCGTTAGTTGTATTTTCGCTCTATCTCGCTTATTACATCGTATCCGCTAAGGCCTGGCGCCGCATCGCAAAGCTAGAGCAAATCCGCTGGTCATGGGTTGTCTGGATTCCCTTTGTAGGATCTAATTTTATTATTTCAAGGTTGGCAAAATGGCGCCACTGGTGGGTGTATCCAACTTTGTTCACTGTTTCTCTTGTATTAATGATGTCAAAGCAAGTTGTTATTTTGCAAGTGGCAGAGGTAGTACTTGGTTTTGTCTTCGTCATACAAATTACTCAGTTGCTAAATCGATGGGGATTTCGCGCCAATCTAGTAATGGTTCTGGTGATCAACATCATCATCGAATTGTACATCCTTTCCGTTCCTTCAGGGTCCTTTGCTTATATGATGATGCTTGATGTGGTGATGGTATTAAACCTGTGGTTTGCTATCTTCATGAATCAGTTGTCAAAGTTTATGGCCACTCGAGAAGAAGAGCAGAATATCAAGCGATCTGCCTGATTCAAAAAAGGTTGCCCAGATCATTTTCATGACTTAGGGCAACCAACTGCTTTACAAGCTCTGACCATCGATTCACTTATTCCGCCAAAAACTTTTGTGTCGCAGAAGTGAGCGCTGGAACTACATCAAACAAGTCTGCGACAATGCCGTAATCTGCCACCTTGAATATGGGCGCTTCCGGATCTTTGTTGATCGCCACTATCACCTTGGAATTGGACATTCCGGCAAGGTGTTGGATCGCGCCTGAAATACCGCAGGCAATATATAGATCAGGGGTAACCACTTTCCCTGTCTGACCAATTTGCAGCGAATAGTCAGCATATCCCGCATCACAAGCGCCGCGAGACGCACCTACCGCTGCGCCAAGAACTCCAGCCAAATCTGCTAGCGGCTTAAACCCATCTGCACTCTTGACACCGCGCCCACCGGAAACAATGATCTTAGCTTCCGTCAAATCGACGCCAGTAGCTGCTTTCTTTACCAATTCGCGAACCGATGTTCGGGCTGTTCCCAAATTCACATTCAATGCAATAACAGAGGCTTCAGCACCGTTATTCTCCGGTGCAGCCAGGTTGTTAGGACGCACGGTGGCAATAGCAAGCGCACTGGTGATTTTCACTTTGGTAAACGCTTTACCTGCATAGATGGGTCTGGTATAGATGACGTCTCCATCCACCACTTCGATATTCACGACATCAGATGCTTGACCCGCCTTCTGGTGCGCAGCGAGCATGGGACCGAGGTCGCGACCGATTGCGGAATGGGCAAGCAATACCACCTGTGGTTGAAATTCTTCTACTCCTGCTTTTAATGCCGCCAAATAATGATCAGGAACGTAATTCTCATAGGCTTCTCCATCCGCCACATACACCTGCTCAGCACCATATCCGCCTAGCATCTTGGCGTTATCCGTCACGCCAAAACCGATTACTAGCGCGGCAACCTGTCCGCCTTCTGCCATTTTCGTCGCAGCACCGAGCGCCTCGTAAGTCACATTGCGAAACTGGGAACCGCGCAAATCCGCTACCACTAACACATTTCTACTCAAGTGAATCGCTCCTTCAATCCAAAATTAAAGTACCTTGCTGGTCTGGCGAAGCTCTTGTAAGAGCTCCTGTACACGCGCAGCGGTTTCGCCTTCAAGAATCCGACCAGACGACTTCGCGGCAGGCAAATAGGTCTCAACAACCATTACCTGCGAGGCGACATCGGTTGGATTCAAGCCCAGATCAGCCAGGGTTTTCTTTTCAATTGGCTTTTTACTGGCTTTGCGAATGCCGAGCAATGAAGGATAGCGCGGCTCATTTAAACCTTGTTGTGCAGTTAATAGCACAGGCATTTTTGCGGAGATCACTTCGGTGTCCCCTTCCGCATCGCGGTGGACCACCACTGCATCGCCTTCCACTTCCACTTTGACAACAGTTGCCACATGCGGTATGCCAAGCAGTTCGGCGAGTCTTGCAGCCACCTGCCCGGAACCGTCGTCCACCGCCTGATTGCCAGCAAGAATGAGGTCATAGGTAAGTCCTTGAATCACTTTTGCCAACACTTCAGAAGCAGTAAATTCATCGCCAAACGCTGCCTCGTCTTCCACGTGTATCGCTTCATCCGCTCCCATGGCAAGCGCGGTGCGAATCGCTTCCTCCGACCGTGCCGGCCCCACTGTGATGACGGTGACTGTTCCATCGTGCTTTTCTTTCAGTGAGATGGCTTCTTCCACTGCATATTCATCATAGGGATTGAGGACAAACTGCACACCGTCCTCTTTCACCAAACCATTATCCAATGTAATTTTGGCTTCGGTGTCAAATGTTTGCTTGATGCACACCAAAATATTCACAGGAACACCCCTTTACTTTTAATAGTGAAAACACTATCCATCATAATTCGCCGCTAAACGCCGATGCCATGCATCAGCGTTTCGTAAACCGGCTCAATCAGTGTGGTCAAATCGTACTTTGCGCCTCTAAAAATCCATGCATTGACGGTTTCATCAATCGTTCCAAAGATCATTCTGCGCGCAATTCGCACATCCAGCGTTTGCAAAAAAACGCCTGTTTGTTGTCCCAATGTCAGGATTCGGCTGAGCGTCATCTGATAGGGTCTCATCATATCCGTGACTTGCTGGCGAATTTCCTTGTCAGATTGACGAATATGCACTTGAAGCACTAATGCCAGTTCTGGATTGCTTCCGAGCGTCGTAAAATGCGCCTCAATTAATTTTTTGAGCGCAATCAACGGTTCAGGATGTTCTCCCTCCAACCAGGTAGAAAGCATGACGATTTGGCCAATCGTTTCCCGTAAGATGGATATCAGGATGTCCTCTTTATTCTTAAAATAAAGATATACCGTTCCATCCGCCACGCCTGCTTCACGTGCAATTCGCGCCACCTGCGCGCCGTGATAGCCTGACTCTGCCATCACCTTGATGGCAGCTGCAAGTATGGCCTGGTATTTGGCCGCATCCTTGCGCTGTGCGATCGAACTCATCCCCCATCTTTTACGAATGGTCATTCATTCATTTATAACTTATTACAGAATCCTCCCTACGTCAACTGGTAACACTCGAACTAGTAGCACTGGGATTGCTCTCTGTCCACATCCAGGTATTCATCGGTCCGAGCGGAGACATAACCACATTTTGAAGTCTCTTATTCGCCGCGGCAATCACGTCTGGCGTGAAGAGAAAATCAACCGGAAGCTGCTGGTTTAATAGCGTTTGCCAGGTGTTTAATACAGTCTGTCTACCTGACGTCGAAAATGCGGTGCTGCCAGTGGCCTGCTGTTGAATCAATTGATCGCTTTGACTCACGGCGGTGTTCAATGTGTTCGTCCAATTACAAGTATACAAATTAAAAGTATCGCTTGAGCGCCATAGGCCACGCGGATCAGGATCAACCCCCAAATGCCACCCCATGACAAAAGCAGTAAGTTGCGGTGAATCAGTTTGCATTTCCGTCACCATTTGCTGAGCAGAAAGTGCAGGGCCAAGTTGAGCATTGATGGCGATATATCTTAAATCCTTAACGATTTCCTGCGCTTCCGCCTGTCCATAAGGATCGCCTTGCACATATTCAATCACCGGATTGATAGGACTTCCATCTGGTTGAACAATCCAGTCTGTCGGCCCCAAATGAAATCCCGCCTTTACGAGGGTATCCCGTGCTAGCTGCGGATTATAGGCATAAGTACCTGTTAGTTTTTGGTTATACCAGAAGCTTGATGGCGGAATCGGTCCATTATCAAGCACCCCGAATCCGTTCACCGCCGCGTTGATGATCGCAGTACGGTTTAACGCATACTCCACCGCCTGGCGAAACTCCGGCATAAAGTATCCGGGTCGAGTATCCCGAAAACTCAAAAAAGTGTATTCGTTACTTGGTGTAGTAAGTATTTGCAATCCGCTGTTTGCTAAGCCGGCAACTTGGCTTGGCGCAAGACCACTGTACAAATCAATTTGCCCGTCCTCTAGTAGCCCTTGCGCCGATTGCGGGGTAACGCCAATCAAATTCAATTGGGGCAGTTTGGGTTTTCCTAAAATAAATTTAGGGTTTGCCTTCATGCTTACCTCTGCCAGAGTAGAGTGATTCAGGATATAAGGTCCACTGCCCACACTAGCGCTCGCAATGACTGGCAAGTTTAGCCAAGTGGACATGCTTTTATTCGCCAGCAAATGAGATGGCAAAGGCATAATCCCTTGCAAGTCTTCATTGACCACAGTCGCATCAGGCGTCGTTAACTGCAAGTAAAATTCTTTAGAATTCACAATATGAAATCCGCTTACCTGTGATGTGCTGCCGCTCCTCACCGCGTTGACCCCGACGATCGGCGTCACGCGATACCCTTCAGTACCTTGTAAGACGGTGTTGTAATAATTGGATGCTAAAAAATTGACCGCTAGTTTCACATCTTGCGAAGTCACTGGCACACCATCCGACCATACGGCAGTCTTTGACAGTTGCATATATACCTTCGTGCCGCCATTTGCATACCAGTATTTTGTCACCAGTTCTGGTGCCAGCGACAAATCTGGCATTCTATTTAGTAAGGTGGCAAACTGTTGATTAATGACCATGCGCATCCCAGGATTCGTGCCTAGATAGGGGAATACCGGGCCATTTAAGGATCCGTTGACTCCAATCGTGACAGACCCATTTTGGAATGTTGCTGCAGAGGCTTTTAGCGTCATTAAAGAACCTGTCACGAGGATGGATACCATGCCTAATAACTTAAGTGTGCGTTTCATGGAACCTCCCCCTCTTCATTTTTTCAAAGCAAAATGCCAAGCTATGCTTGGCATTAGTTAATACTATCATAATTTTTACGATTATGCTTGCGATTGAGGATCGAACGCGTCCCGTAAACCGTCTCCGATAAAGTTCACAGAAAGGATAGTGAGAACAATCATGATCGTAGGAGGCAGCCAAGCATAAGGCTCCGTTGTCATCGTCAAATAATCAGTCGTCGTACTCAAAATTCCGCCCCATGAAGGAACGCTTAGTGGAACACCTAATCCCAGGTAGGAAAGGGCCGCATCTATTCCGACATAACCAGCTACCTGAAAGCTCACAAGTACAATGATAAAGCTCATACTATTAGGAAGCATATGTCGAAACATAATACGCCACCTACTTGCACCAATCGTTCTGGCGCCTATTACATAATCCTGTTCTCTCAGTTGTAAAAACAATCCTCTAATTAATCGCGCTGGCCCCGGCCATGCAGTGATACCCACAATTAATACCAGCATCCATTCACTGGCAATATTCAATATGGATTCCATGACAAGCACCAGAATGATAAAAGGGAAGTTCAGCATCACATCGACGAACCTCATCATGAGGTTGTCAACCCATCCACCAAAAAATCCTGAGATGCCTCCATACAATGTTCCTAAAAACATCGTCATAAACGCGGCAGCGAATGCCACTGTCAGATCCACCCTACCTCCATAAAGCAACCTCGCCAAATTGTCATACCCCGAAGCGTCTGTACCGAGTGGATGCAGTGACGTTGGTGGCGAATCAGTATTCATGATATCGGGTGTACTTGGATTGTAGTGGGTAAAAACTTGCGGAAACAACGTGATAAATATTATCAACACCAGAATAATCAAGCCAGCCACAGCAAGCGGATTATGGAAAAATCGCTCCATGGATAACCGAAATGGCGATTTACTTTTTGCAACACTAGCCGTTGCCTTGCCTACTTGGCCTTGAACCACTTGTGAATCCACAAAAATCCTCCTCTCCGCTGACCCTGCTTAGTCGTACCGGACTCTTGGGTCTGAAATCGCGAGTAGAATATCCGCGATCAGGTTACCGATGAGTACCATCACGGCAAATAGCAACGTGGTGCCTAAAATCAGCGGATAATCCCTGTTGATTGTCGCATTGAACGATAATTCGCCCATGCCTGGCCAGGTAAAAATTTGTTCAATTAGAACTGCTCCGCCAAATAATCCTCCGATATCAAAACCGAATTGGGTGACAATCGGAATGATTGCGTTTCGTAGTACATGCCTGAACATCACACGTGGTCGTCTTAATCCCTTTGCTCTCGCCGTGCGGACAAAGTCCGCCACAATCACGCTCAAGGTATTGGAGCGTGTTAACCGCGTGTAGTAGGCCATACTCGGTAATGCAAGAGACAATGCAGGAAGAATAAGATGGGTTAATCTGTCTCCCAAAGAGCCAGACGTTGCGATTCCAGGCGTTACCGTTCCCGAGGAAGGCAACCATTTTTCAAGGAAAGAGAAAAGAAATATAAGCACTAATGCAAAGACGAATCCTGGAATGGAATATAAAAAGATGGCAACGAATGAAGTGGATACATCAAGTTTGCCATTCACTTTGTTTGCCTGATATAACCCGATGGGAAGTGAGATAACAAGAATGATGATTTCGGCGGTGATCGCAAGGATCAGGGTATTCGGCAAATAAGTGCCGATCGCTTCCGATACAGGCATGTTTAAGCTTGAAGAGATCCCAAGGTTGCCGTGAATCAAATTGTTGATCCAATGAATATATTGAACCGGCAAGGATTGATTCAATCCGTTTTCTGCAACCAGGCGTTTATATACTTCCGCTGCGTTTTTGATCTTCGGATTAAAGACCAATGCTTCAAAAGCATTTCCTGGCATCGCATGCATCAATAAAAATACAATCACTGTAATGACGAACAAGGTCGGTATCATACCGAGCAGTCGCCTAATGATATAAGCTGCCATGCCCTATACCCCTTTAGCATACTTAAGATCAGGTAGGAGCAGTTGCCCACTCCTACCTGTGCTACCTTAGTCTTACTTGCTTGTGAAATACCATTTCCAGGGATAGAATGTCCCAAGGTCAGTAAACACCACGCCGTGCAAATTGCTAGAGTAAGCAGTCAACGTGTCATCCATCGTCAAGAAGTTGGTCGGCATTTGCTGATTCATCAGTACTTGCCATTGATCCAACACATTTTTGCGATAGGTGTCGCTGTAAGCTTGTGCACTGGCTTGTTCATTCAAGAGTTTGTCGCTTTGTGCGAGCACACTCTTCGGTGTTTGCCAGTCTTGTACGGTGGTGTTGAATGGTGCATTGGAGAGCCACAATGGACGTGGGTCTTGAGGACCGGAACCAAGGCTCCAACCCATGAAGAACCCTTGCACCGGTTGTTTGCCGTTTGCGTCATTGTTCAATTGGTTCAACAAAGTATTGAAGTTGATCGGCGGCAGGATTTTCACATTGATGTGAACCGCATTCAGGAATTGCTTGATGAAGTTCGCTTCAATTTGAATGTTGGTGTCACCAGAAGAGATCGTCAGCGTCGGTGTGAACGGTTTGCCATCTGGTGTGGTGCGCCAGCCGTTTTTGATCTTAAATCCAGCTTGATCGAGCAGTTGGTTCGCTTTAGCCGGGCTATAAGGATAGGTGTTGTTAAGCGCGTTATTGTACCAGAAGTTCACTGGCGGCAACGGACCATTTTCCGGTTTGCCGTAGCCCTTGTCAATGGCCTGGATCAATGCCTGACGATTGATGGCATATTCCACAGCTTGACGGAATTTGACGTTGCTGAATTCTTTGCCGTAAACCGCATTGTTCAAGCGCCAGCCAAGGAATGAATAACCATTGGTCGGCGAAATGTTGATGCTGATTCCCGCCACATTCTTCAATTTTGCTACGTCAGCCGGATGGATACCGGAGAGATTGACCTGACCAGATACGAGGTCTCCTGCGACCACATCAGGCGAAACCACTTTGTAAATGGTGGTATCGATGAGTGGTTTGCCATGCAGATAATAAGGGTTGGCTGTCATCGTCACGGATTGACCTGGCACCACGCTCTTGACGATATACGGGCCGCTACCCACGTTTGGCAGTTTGTTGAAAGCAGAGGTTTTCCACTGCGACATCGGTAGTTTTCCTAATTCAAAATATGGCAGCGGCTGAATAAATTGAAGGTTTGCAGACAAATTTGTGGCGTCCACATTATACGTGGTGATGGAGAATTCACTCGGTGAAATGTCTTTGAAACCAGATGGCGTCGTGCCGTCTGGAATGGGGTTTTTGGCGCCGACAATGCTGTTGACTTCGTAACCATATTCCCCTTGGTCCGTAGTATTATAAGATTTCGAGGCGAGCCAGTCTACGCCTAGTTCTACGTCTTTAGACGTTACGTGGATGCCATTAGACCAAAGTGCTTTCGGGCTGATGTGGAAATAGATCGTCTTCTTATCTTTCGAATACCACCACTTGTCGACAAGATCACCGATCAGTTGGTCCTGAGGATTGACCGTAAGAATAGGATCAAACTGATAGTTGGTAATTTGCGCAGTGTACAACGATGAGTCTAGTGCAGGGATTAAGTTCGGGCCAAACGCAGAAGGAAGTGCGATCGTAATGGTGCTTTGACTGGAAGACACGCGGTGTTGCTTGACAGTTTTGGCGCTAGCCATAGCGCCACCTGTGCCTGCAATCAGTGCAGACAACGTAATTACGGACAAGGCCGAGAGTATGGCTTGTCTTTTCTTCATGAATTAACCCCCTAAATGATTTTCTTTGCGCAACGCCTCTCGCCCGATTTATGAATACAAGTGACAAGCCACAAAATGGCCAGGCTGGTATTCATTCATTTCCGGACGAACAGACCTGCAAACTTCCATCACCTTTGGACAACGCGTATGAAACGCACATCCTGAAGGCGGATTAGCAGGACTAGGAACATCCCCCACCAGCACAATCCGCTCGCGCTTGACGGTGCGACTTGGCTCTGGCGCCGCTGAAAGAAGCGCCTGAGTGTATGGGTGAAGCGGGGTGGCATAAAGGCTCGACTTAGGAGCCAATTCTACCAATCTCCCCAAATACATGACACCCACACGATCGCTCACGTGTTTGACGACGGCAAGATTGTGGGAAATAAACACATAAGAGAGTCCAAACTCCTTTCGGAGGTCCGCTAACAAGTTGAGAATTTGCGCTTGAATCGAGACATCAAGCGCCGATACCGCTTCATCGGCCACAATCAGTTTGGGCCTTAGTGCCAGTGCTCTGGCAATCGCAATGCGCTGTCTTTGCCCACCGGAAAATTCGTGCGGATAGCGGATGCGCGCTTCAGCAGAAAGGCCAACCGTTTCCAGCAGTGACACTACTTGATCCTTGATTTGGCTGTGAGAGCCTTTTTTATTGACGATCAAGGGTTCTGCAATCAGCGCCCCTACACTCATTCTCGGATTCAGGGAGGAATAGGGGTCCTGGAACACCATTTGAAAATCCTGACGCAAACGACGCAACCGTTCACCTTTGACGCTCGTGATGTCCTGTCCGTCAAAAACGATTTGTCCTTCCGTCACGTCCAGCACGCGCATGATCATGCGGCCAGTGGTTGATTTTCCACAACCAGACTCGCCGACAAGCCCGAGCGTTTCTCCCTTCATCAGGGAGAATGTGACGTCATCCACCGCTTTCACTTCGCCGACCTTGCGGCGCATCACCCCACCCATGATTGGAAAATACTTCTTTACATGGTGAAGCTCGAGTAGATTTGCATGGTTGACCGTTGTATTCGATAATTCCTTTTCTGCCAAACTCACTTCCGGTTCCCCTTTCCTAACCAAATTACGCCAGGTCGCAGCGCACCAAATGTCCAGGCTGAAGTTCCCGTAACTCCGGCATCTTCTCATGACACGACGCCTGGGCTATCGCGCACCGCTCTGCAAAACGACAGCCTTGCGGAAAGTTGGCGGCGCTTGGCACAGTACCGGGAATAGCGGTTAGCCGCTCCCGTTCTTCATCAATCACCGGAATAGATTCCATCAACGCATTGGTATATGGATGTAAAGGAGTATTAAATATATCATCAGCAGTGCCCGACTCCACCACCTGCCCCCCATACATGACGATCATGTCATCAGCCATATCGGCCACCACGCCAAGATCATGCGTAATAAGGACAATCGCCGTTCCTGTATGTTCCTTTAGATCGCGCATCAGGTCTAACACCTGGGCCTGGATCGTGACGTCAAGCGCAGTGGTCGGTTCGTCGGCAATCAGAATACTTGGTTCACAGGCCATGGCCATCGCAATCATGGCCCGCTGCCGCATGCCCCCGGAAAGTTGGTGGGGATATTCATTGACAATTTGTTCCGCACGAGGAAACCCGACGCTCTGTAACAATTGAATACTTTTCCTGCGCGCTTCGCTTTTACTCAAACGTTTATGTCGAATGAGCACTTCATCAATCTGTTCTCCAATTTTCAAGACGGGATTGAGGGCACTCATCGGTTCTTGAAATATCATGGAAATGCGATTGCCGCGAACATCATTCATTTTCTTTTCTGACAATTTCGAAAGGTCTACACCTTCAAAGCGGATCTCGCCCTCCACAATTTTGCCGTAGGGAGGAGGAATCAGACCCATGATAGATAGCGAGGTCATGCTCTTGCCACTGCCGGATTCGCCGACAATACCGAGCACCTTACCTTTTTGTACTTCAAAGTCAACGCCGTCAACCGCTTTCACAGTACGGTACTTAGATATAAAATAGGTCTTCAGGTTGCTTACTTTCAATAGCGGTTCTGACATCCCGCACCTCCAAAAACCGTAAAGCTATTCTGACTATTAAGTTATCACATTATTTACACATTTCTAATGTAAAGGATATGTAAATTCCGTGAAACTGTACGCGTTAGTCAGTATAAATGTCCACTTGTTACGGACAAGTCGACAAAAAACCCTTGGCATTTATCATTAAATGTCAAGGGTCAGTGATCCATTTTCAATACAATCAGCTAAATTAAATACTTTTTGCAATCACTGGTTGGTCTGCAGTCTGATCGAGCAACACATCCGCCAGAGATAGACCGTCTAGTGTCTGAATAATGCTTTCGTTCAACTTCAGCCAAACATTTCTCGTATAACACTTCACTGCTTTTGCGCAAAAATCTTCGGGGTCGGCAAACTCTTCGCTAACACAGCCAATC
>JAJYOE010000026.1 GCA_021785975.1 Bacillota bacterium
CCGGGAGGTCTTGTGCGGATTTGATCTTCGCTGTCAACATCCCTCTGCCCAGAGGACTGTAGGGTACAAAGCCGATGCCGAGTTCTCTGATGACGGGGAGAATCTCTTCTTCGACGTCTCTTGTAAAGAGGGAGTATTCCGTTTGTAAGGCGGAAATAGGGTGCACCTGATGCGCCCGCCTGATCGTGACCACACTCGCTTCAGAAAGGCCGAGATAGCGAACTTTCCCCTCTTTCACTAGTTCAGCCATTGCGCCAACTGTCTCTTCAATCGGCGTATCCGGATCTACCCGGTGTTGGTAGTAGAGATCAATGTAATCGACACCAAGCCGCATAAGGCTTGCGTCACAGGCTGCTTTGACATAGTCAGGACGCCCGTTGATGCCGAGGCTTTTGCCATCTTTGTTTCTCACATTGCCAAATTTGGTGGCGATAATGACAGACGAGCGGTGCGGCTTCAGCGCTTTCCCTACCAGTTCTTCATTGGCACCTACGCCATACATGTCGGCAGTGTCAAAGAAAGTGACGCCTTTTTCGATGGCAAGTTCAATGGTCGCGAAGGATTCGCTGTCATCGCGTCCTGAGTAAAAATCCGACATTCCCATACAACCAAGTCCCAAAGCGGACACTTGTAATCCTTGTGTACCTAGTTTGCGCATTTCCATACCTATGTACCCTCCTTAAAAATGGTGTGTATTATATTCCATCCTATCTTATCCGCAGACACTGGAATTCGCCTGATGGTTAAGATTCTCCAATTTCCATTAGAAGTTGAAGTAGTTGATGCGTGTCATTTCCTTCAAGATAAATACCTTCCACCATCGCATAAGGGGAATTTGCGCAATCAACGCAACGGTCAAGACATGGATACGTAATCACCTCGAAATTTGCATTTTCCAAAATTTCATTCACCGCCATCATTTGATTGGACTCACAAAGTTCAATCAGCAAACAGGTTCCCCCTTTCAATAGATTGCTTTTCTGTGATGAGGAGTGGCACAATGAATTTACCAACTGCGGAGGGTGAGTCGCATGTCAAGAAAGCTGGAGCCAGCAGATTTGTATCGATTCGAGTGGATTACCAACGTGGTGATCACACCATCAGGACGATTTTGTGCATATAACGTGAAAAAAGTCAATCCTTCAGGTGATGGCTATTCTTATACAGTGTGGGTAAAGGATTTTGACCGTGGCACGTTAACGGCTTACACGCATGGCTCATTTGAGGACAAAGTATCTGCAATCAATGAGAAAGAGGTGCTTTTACTCAGCAAGCGAGGGAAGGACAAGGATCCACAGTTATACGTGATGCCGCTTGAGGGCGGAGAAGCACAATCTCTCTTAAAAATAAAGGGCGGTGCTCAAAGGGGCCGTTTCTCGCCAGACGGTCGTTTCGTGGCGGCCCTCGTGAAGCTAAAAGATGGCGAAGGTATCGAACCTGCAGAAGGCAATGCGCCGGATTCCACTTCCAAGGAACCACTATTGCCTTATGAAGTAAAACGCATTCATTACAAGCAAGACGGCATTGGGTTGTGGGATCAGACCTTCAGTGAAATCGCTCTCATCGATACGCAGACGGGAGAAATGCGTTGGCATACCACCCCACCCTATTCTTTCAATGATTTTGCTTTTTCTCCCGACGGATCGTACTTGATTGCCTCTGGAAAAAAAAGTTTGGATGACCGCAACTTTTTTGATTCGCTATTTTTGATCGAAGTGTCCACGGGAAAAATACGTTCACTGGTGGATGAAAAACTCGTACTTTATGCTCCGCACTTTTCTCCGGACGGAGAATGGGTAGCAGCTTACGGTCATGATATGGAATTCTACGGGGCGACCCAAACTGGATTGTATCTCATCCATGTTCCTGACGGCTTGTATCGCAAAATTGACCTTAAGGATTTTCCCTTCAGCCTTTCAGCAGAAGGGATGAGCGATATGAGATCGCATGAATCCATCCCGGGACCGCTCTTTACGCCGGATGGGAGCCGGGTGCTGGTTCCTTTTAGCGCAAAAGGCACGGTAGGCCTTGCCGAGGTAGACATGCATGGGAATGTGGAAGTGCTTGTCGGTGGGGACCAGGAGATCTTCACCTATGATTATTCAGCAGAGCGCGGAGTAATCGTCTATGCGGCGACGAACCCCTCAGTTCCCAATTACCTCATGGCTTTCAGTAAGGCATCGAGGGCGACAACTCCCATCGTCCGCCTCAACGAATGGCTGAATGATTGTTCCCTGGCAACCACGGAGACTTATTTTACTCGTTCCAAAGATGGCCTGGAATTGCAGGGTTGGGTGTTGAAACCATCGGGTAATGTGTCTAAGAGCGGCAAGTTGCCAGTCATTTTGCAGGTGCATGGTGGACCGCACGCGATGTTCTCCTATTCGTTTTCTTTTGAATTTCAATTGCTTGCAGCAGCTGGATATGCGGTGGTTTACGGCAACCCGAGAGGCAGCAGTGGTTATGGTCAGGAATTTGTCAATGCCTGCTGCCACCATTACGGAGACGGGGATTATTGCGATGTCATGAAAATTTTAGATGCTGCGCTTGCCGGTGATTCTTCGCTCGACCAAGAACGAATCGGCGTGACTGGCGGATCCTACGGAGGGTTTATGACCAACTGGATCGTCGGTCATACCGATCGCTTCAAGGCAGCCGTCACCCAGCGCTCCATCTCCAATTGGGTCAGTTTTTATGGCGTCAGCGATATCGGCTACTTTTTTACCGAGTGGGAGCATCATTTTACGCTCGATAAAGGATGGGCAGATCCTAGTTATCTTTGGCAAATTTCGCCGCTTCGTTACGCCCGAGAAGTGAAAACTCCTTTACTGATCATGCACGGGGAAGAGGACCTTCGTTGCCCCATCGAGCAGGCAGAACAGTGGTACGTGGCGCTTGCGATGCTTGGCAAAACGGTTTCCTTCTGGCGGTTTCCCAAAGCCAATCACGACCTCTCGCGAAGTGGACCGCCGGAATTAAGAGTGGCTCGCTATGAAAAAATGATCGATTGGTTTCAACAATTTGTGTAATATAGAGACAAAGGAGTCGAGGACGATGCGAAACGGGCCGAATGCCCGGAAGGCAACTTCATATTACCGCGGGAAGAGCTGATGCTCTACTCGCGGTGTTTTTTTTCTCTAATTAAGTAAAGGAGTGAAGTTTAGGATGACGAACAGGTTGGCTTTAGATGGGAATCACTTAAATTTGCAGGATTTGGTAGCAGTTGCGGCAAGTAGCGATCCGGAGTCAGAGGGTTTTGTCACCGTAATGATCGATGATCGCGCGTGGCCCGGCATTCAGGAGAGTCGAAGTCGCATCGAAGCAGTGTTGAAGGGCAAAGCGCCTGTATATGGGGTCAATACGGGATTTGGCAAGTTGGCAGAAGTGGCGATCTCCTCGGATGACGCGTCCGAGTTACAGGTAAATCTGCTGAGAAGTCATGCCTGTGCAGTGGGAGAACCGTTACCCGTCGAAACAGTGCGTGCGATGATGTTGTTGCGGGCCAATGCACTTGCCAAGGGTTATTCTGGAATTAGACCGGCCACCTTGCAACTTTTGGTGGATTGTTTGAATCGGGGGGTTCACCCCTACGTGCCGTCGCAAGGTTCTCTTGGCGCAAGTGGAGACCTAGCACCGCTTGCACACCTGTCTCTGCTCTTAATTGGAGAAGGTAGTGCGAACTATCAGGGGGAATGGATGCCAGGATTGCAGGCATTAGAAAAGGCTGGACTTGCACCTGTTGAGCTCGAAGCCAAAGAAGGATTGGCGCTCATCAATGGCACTCAGGTGATGACGGGGATAGGTAGTCTGGCTCTCTTTCGGGCAAGGAAATTGGCGGATTTCGCGGATGGTGTGGCGGCACTGACGATGGAAGCGTTACGTGGCATTCACGATGTATTTCATGAGGAATTGCATATGCTGCGCCCCCATTCTGGTCAGTTAGAAACGGCGAGTCGTATGCGTGCCTGGCTTGAAGGGAGTAGACTCACCACCGCTCAAGGAGAGCTTCGCGTTCAAGATGCCTATAGCCTGCGTTGCATTCCTCAAGTGCACGGTGCCAGTCGACAGTCGCTGGATCATGTTCTGTCGGTCATGCAGGTGGAGTGGAACGCCGCAACAGACAATCCGCTCGTACTCACAGAGTTAGGGCAAATTCTTTCGGGCGGGCATTTTCACGGTCAACCGGTGGCACTCGTCATGGATTTTATGAAAATTGCAGTGGCGGAGATCGCGAACATTTCGGAGCGACGTTGCGAACGTCTGGTGAATCCGCTGTTGAATGGACTCCCTGCATTTCTTGCGCGCACGCCAGGGCTTTCATCTGGACTCATGATTTTGCAATACGTCGCAGCATCGCTCGTCTCTGAAAATAAGGTCCTGGCTCACCCGGCCAGTGTCGATTCTATTCCGTCTTCAGGCAATCAGGAGGATCATGTCTCGATGGGCACCACTGCAGCGAGACAGGCGGATCAGATTGTTGGCAACGTGGCTCATGTACTTGCGATTGAAGCAATTGCCGCTATCGAAGCGATCGCCATTCAAGGCTTTTATGACCGGTTGGCCCCTGCAACTAAAGCGCTTTATGACTGGTTACGGGAAAGAGTGGCACCTGTTCGCGAAGATCGTAGCTTGAGCGCGGAAATAGAGCGAGTGGCAAGTGATATGATCAGTCTGCGCGATGAACATGGTCTTCTGGAAGGATTAAGGGTAAAATAGTGCAAAAAAGGAGAGAAACCATGCTTGATTTATTAGCAGCTCAAAAAGCTGCGGAAAAAGCAGCTCGCGCGGCAGGAGAGGAGATCAGGAGGCACATTGGAAATCCTGAGCAGACCTTGGAAAAATCCTCGCCGCACGATTTGGTCACGGAAGTGGATAAAAGATGTCAAGGAATCATCGAATCTATTTTGCTGGAGGCCTATCCCAAAAGTCAATTACTTGGCGAGGAGGCGGTAGGTGCGGGAAGAGATGCGGCCATTCAGGCGGTAAAAGAGGCAGATTCCAGTTTTTTGTGGGTCGTTGATCCGATTGATGGTACGCTGAATTTTATTCGCGGAATCCCTTTTTGTACCGTGTCGATAGGACTTGTGTACGAGGGAAAGGCAGTGCTTGGCGTGATCTATGACCCGATGCGTGATGAGATGTTTTCCGGAATTGAGGGTCAATCGGTGACGCTGAATGGGAAACCTGTATGGGTGTCCGATGTGGATGATGTGTTTGCCGCAGTGCTCTCGAGCGGCTTTCCTACAGGAGATTACCGCGGGAAAAATGCGGAACAGATACGCCGGTTTGGGTCTCACGCGCGAAATGTACGGGCGATGGGATCGGCCGCATTGCATCTAGCCTATGTGGCCGCGGGGAGATTGGATGCATTTTGGGAAAATGATCTGAATGCCTGGGATTTACTTGCAGGTGCGGTGTTAGTCCAAACTGCCGGCGGCCGAGTGTCTGATGAGGATGGTAGCGCCTATTCACTGTCCACCCGCCATGTGGTGGCGACAAACGGTAAAATTCACGAACAAATATTGGCAGATCTCCGAATCGATTAGGAGTGGGATGATGCGCGGCGTTGTGATGTGTGATCTAGACGGAACGATCTATTTTGCGGAGCGCGGTTTTGCCCCAGGGCTGACGGAAACCTTTCAAATGATCAACAGCGTTGGTGTCATTACCACGATCAACACGGCAAGACACGCGCGTACCGGCAGGGTGCTTGCCGCGACGCTTGGATTGCAACACCCCTATGCATGCCTTACGGGCGGTGTGATTTTTCAACCGCCGAAGTGGCAGGAAGATGATCTGGATATTCCCTCGTTTCCGCAACCGGATGAAATTTTGCAAGGGTTTCGGATGAGTAAAAAGCTGGTGACAGAGGTTCTCCAGCTGGCGGAAACAATGGGACTTGGTGGACGGGTATTTTACGATCGTGATGTATACTTATACAAAAAGCAGGAGCTCTACGTCAAGTGGCCAGAAGATCTGGAGTACGAATCGCTGGATCAAGTGGCTGATGGGGCGCTGCAAATGTTTATCACGGGTGTTGATCATGAGCTTGGGGATAAGGTCGCGGCGAGACTAAAAGTCATGACTGACGAGTGTAGCTTCTATCTGTTTCATCATCAGGACGGATTTGAAATTGCTGTCAATCCCAAAGGGGTAACAAAGGCGAAATTGGTGGATTTTTATATGGAAAAGATGAAAATCCCGAGGAATGCCATCATGGCGGTTGGCGATAGTCCCGGCGACGCCCCGATGATTGAAAAAGCGGGAATTGGTGTGGCGACGGCCCTTGCCCCAAAAGAAGTGAAAGAAGTGGCGGATGTGGTGCTGGATACGCCTTCATTGGATGCGGTTCCTAAATTCCTGAGGAGCTACTATGGCTAATAGGTAATGCAAAGGGGATGAATCGTTGAGTACGGCAGAAGTCGATTTGCGCTTGCAACAGCTTCGCCGTCTCCCTATTTATCAGGGGAGACAAGAGGCACTATTAACTGATTTATACCAATTAACGATGATGTATGGTTATTATCAATCAGGCAACATGAATAAAGAAGTGGTCTTTGACGTTTTTTATCGCAGCAATCCCTGTGATAACGGCTACGTGATCGTAGCGGGTCTGGAGCAGGCGGTACTGTATCTCAGCAATTTACGCTTTCATGAAGACGAGCTTGAGTATCTGAAATCTACAGGGCTTTTTGATCAAGGGTTTTTGGATGAACTGGCAAAGTTTCGGTTTACCGGAAGTTTGTATGCGATCCCGGAAGGTAGTGTGGTTTTTCCCCAGGAACCGATCATGAGGGTAGAGGGGCGATTGTTTGAGCTGCAATTGATTGAGTCAGCAATTCTTAGCTTTGTGAATCATCAGAGCTTGATTGCGACCAAAGCCGCCCGAATTGTATCTGCGGCTAAGGGACAAGCCTTTGAAGATGCGGCACCGGTCAGTGAATTTGGGCTACGGCGCGCGCAGAATGCGGACGCGGCTGTTTTTGGGGCGAGGGCGGCTTATATCGCCGGTTGTTCTAGTACCAGTAACGTTGCGGCAGGGCTTAATTTTGGCATACCGGTTTCCGGTACACAGGCACACAGTTGGATTCAAAGTTTTTCTTCTGAACTGGAGTCTTTTCGCACCTATGCTAATGCCTACCCGAATAATGTGGTGCTCTTGGTCGACACGTATGACGTACTTCGATCGGGAATTCCCAATGCCATTAAGGTAGGGCGTGAACTTCGCGAGCGCGGATTTGATTTGCTTGCGGTACGGATTGATTCCGGAGACTTGGCTTACCTATCCAAAGAGGCGCGCATGCGTTTGGATCGCGCCGGATTTTCCAATACCAGAATCATTGTTTCAGACGATCTGGATGAAGATACTATTCGCGACCTGTTGTTGCAAGGGGCGAAGATTGACGGTTGGGGTGTGGGGACGGCACTGATCACCTCTAAGGGCTGCTCATCGCTTGGCGGTGTTTACAAACTGGCAGCAGAAAAGCTGGACGACGGAACGTTTTTGCCTCGCATTAAAATTTCGGAAAACCCAGTGAAGGTGACGAACCCTGGGCGCAAAAAAGTGGTGAGGTTTTATGTCGATGGGATTGCAAACGCTGATCTGATTATGCTCGACGACGAGTTGACGCCTTCCGGAGAACCGGTCCTACTTTTTGATCCTGTACATACCTATAAGCAAAAAACATTGACAGAGTATCAAGTAAAAGAATTGCTGGTTCCTGTCATGGAAGATGGGCGCTTAGTGTATTTGTTGCCATCACTTTCAGAAATTCAGCAACATGCAAGAGAGGAATTAAAGTCCATTTCTCGCGAAACATTACGACCGAAATACCCGCACGTCTATCACGTGGACTTAAGCCGTAAACTTTGGGAACTCAAGCGAAACCTGGTAGAGACCATTCGCGTGCATTAACCGTGTCCCCCACCTTGTAAAAATTGGTTGACGATTTTTGCGGCCTGCGCTTCAACCTGCGAAGCGCCTGCTTGCGTAGTGCCGCTGCTGCATATGCTGAGTGCAATGGGGTGACCGGGGTACATCGCGATCGCCGCATCGTGGTATTCATTGGGCCAGTTCGCCGAAATCTGAGCAACATTGATGTTTGGGGCAAATCCGCTTGCGATTCTGCCCTGATTTTGATTGCCTTCCAATAATCCGATAAGTGGCAACACGGTTTGTGTGTGCGCCTGATACATATGATACAAATAATTCATTTCGATGGACAGGTCTTTTGGCGTGGTGACGTAAGGTGGGGCGAATGGTTGCATGATCCCCATTGCTTTCGTGAAATTATTGATTTGGCTGCTGCCGAGCTGTCGAATCAACATATTCCTCGCCACGATGTCATTTTGCGCGATAGCGGCATGGGCAAGTTGGATGACAGTAAAAGAAGTACCAAAAGGCATTCCGGCGATGAACCCGGATCCGGCCTCCTTGTCCGCAGGCTCATAATGTACGAGTGTCGCGGGGTTTAAGTGATGGTTGGCAATATCACTGTAAAGATTGATGACTACCGGCAGTGTCGATTCATTGGCTGCAGTGAACAATTGATTGTCGTTCCAGCCGAAGTGTGCGCCAGTAGTCATATCGATGCCGTAGATGCCATAGGTGCCTTTTTGTTTGTCAAGAAATGCTTGCAGTTGTTTGGATAGCGACTGGTAGGCGCCTTCTGAATAGGGCAACGGCGTTGTTTTTTGTGTGATTTGCCTGAAATCTGCATTGACGGTTCGAATCAATTGTGGAATTCCTGTACGGATAAACCAGGCCATGGCATAACCAAGTCCCATGGCAATAACCAAGAGGATAACAAGCCTGCCCCATTTAATCCTTTTTCTTCTTTTTTTAGAAATAGAAGTCGGGTTTTTACGATGGCTTGCCATTTGCCCTGTCGGCTTTTTAGCAGAGGTTTTTCGAGCTGGCTTTTTCGGTTTTTTTGCCATTTTCTTAGTTTTGGCAGGAGCTTTCGGACTGTACATTTTTTATCATCCATTCTATAGTAAATGGAGTTATATTATTATTAGTTCTTTAATTAAATCTATCATATGCAGAGAAGAAAGAAATCTTTTTTTGATGTGGAAATTAAAATTTTGGAGGGATAACCATGAACGATACACGAATGATCGTACCGACAAGGGCACCTGGCAAGGCAGATGCTGATGCACGTCATCACGCTTATATCGCAAGTAATGCACGAGCCGGCAGAATCATGGTGGTCGATGACGAACAGGGAATCCGGGACTTTTTGCTGTTTGGACTTCGAGATGAGGGATATGACGTCTTAACCGTGAAAGATGGAGAAGAGGCATTAAACGCACTCGACCAATTTAAGCCACACGTAGTATTGCTTGATATCATGTTGCCTGGGATGGACGGATTTGAAGTCTGCCGGTTGATGAAAGAACGGGTGCGCGTATCGATCATCATGTTGACAGCAAAAGACGATGTGGAAGAAAGAGTGAAGGGACTTGCGATGGGGGCTGACGATTATGTCGTCAAACCGTTTGCTTTCGCTGAATTGAAAGCCCGCATTGAAGCGCGTTTTCGCACGCAGTTTCCGGAACTCTCTGATGTCCAGAGAATAGGCAAATTTGAAATCGATAAAACACAAAAGTTAATTCGTTACGAAGGGAATGCCCTGTCGCTTTCCAAAACCGAGTATGCCCTTCTTGAATTGTTGCTCGAGTCGCCGGGAGTGGCGCTGACCAGGGAACAGATTTTGGGACACGTTTGGGGTGACAATTTCTCTGGAGAAGACAATATTCTCGAAGTGTACATTCGCTACTTGCGTCATAAGCTCAACGACTCGAAACGGCAGTTGATTCGTACGGTACGGGGAGTCGGATATCGTGTGGACATTCAGTAGAGCGCGGAAACAGGCACCCGCGACTTTACTGAGCGAGCTCTACAGCAGATACATGGTCATCGTTATCTTGCTCATTGTTCTGCTGGGGCTCGCCCAGTTTCAATCGATTCACGAAGGGTTGTATACGACAGGCGCCAACAGCCTTAATTTTGCCATTAATGACGCGTTATCGGAACCGTTCGTGGGGCAGCAGGTACAAGAAGGAAAGTTTGTTTCGCTTGCTCCAAGACTGATCAATTTGCTGGCGATTCGCGGTATTAATGTGAGGATACTTGGTCCTGATCGTAAAGTACTTGGAGAACGAACGTCAAAATACGACCCTACCAGATTAGTTTCTTTCATTTCAAATCAGGAATTTAGCAGTAAATCAAAGGCGATCTCCATTCCGCTCAAATACAACGTCAAAACTTATACCACAGAGTCCAACAATCAAGTGGTTCTCTTTGCACGTATCGGCGCAAATCCCATCCAGGGTTACATTGAAATCGGCTATGACCAATCCCTATATAACTCCGTTTTATACCAACAAGTGTTAAATTTCTTGCTCATCAGCATTGTGGTGATTCTGCTTGCGGTGGCGTTAATCATTCCTGTGGTGAGGGCGCCACTTTTGCCGCTTCATCACTTGATCAATACAGCCATGCGGATTAAGTCTGGCGCTTTTCAGGAACGCCTTCCGGTGATGGGACCAAAAGAAACGGTTCGATTGGCAGAAGTGATAAACGATACCCTCGATGAACTGGACAAAGCGCTCATGAGGGAACAAAATGCTACTGTGAGGATGAAACAATTTGTCTCTGACGCGTCTCACGAACTTCGTACTCCACTCACTGCGGTGAGGGGATTTACAGACGTTTTATTGCGGCGCATCGAATATTATTACAGGACATTTGCCGTGTTTCAGGAGAGCGATGATGAATTTGATGAACGTGAAGAGGAAATGCAGGGGATCATGCTACCTTTGGAGCAGTTTGAAGACACCAGACAAGCGCTGGTCGCCATGCAACGGGAAACGGCCCGACTGGAAGGACTAGTCAAAGATCTGTTGCAACTCGCCCGTCTTGACGGGGGACTACGTCCGCAATTGGAAATGATCGATCTCGCCAAACTGGTGGAAGAGTTGCGTCCGCAATTTGAAATGCTTGCTGAAAAACGCCGAATTTCCTATGAATTGCTGCCAGCCACTACTTCTGCTGACCCTTCGATGGTCAAACAGATTATTTATAACTTGATGGCAAACGCCATTCAGTACACGGATAAAACCAACGGACAGATCATGGTCACGGTCCTGCCTTTGCCTGATCAGAAGGCGAGACTTAGCGTCAAAGATAACGGTCCGGGAATCTCAGAGGAGCAAATGGCGAAGATATTTGATCGTTTTTTCCGCGCTTCAGTTGCGAGAGAACGGGCTCCGGGTGGGGCAGGGCTGGGGCTCTCCATTGTGGCGGAAATCGTTCGTCTTCATGACGGCGACATAAAAGTTTTCAGTAAGGTAGGACAGGGCACCGAGATGAGGGTCGACTTGTAATGATTAGGAGATGACAGTGATGAAAGTGATTAAAATTGCGCCAAGGGGCTACTGCTATGGTGTGGTGGACGCAATGACACTGGCGACTCAGGCGGCACGGCAAAAGGATTTACCAAGGCCCATATACATTCTTGGCATGATTGTTCACAACGCCTATGTCGTTGAAGCATTTGATAAATTGGGAATCCAAACACTGGACGGACCCAATCGGTTGGAAATTTTGGAGCGAATTGATCACGGCACCGTCATTTTTACTGCTCACGGTGTATCCCCTGAAGTCAGGATTCGCGCTCAGCAACGCGGGTTGCGCGTGATTGATGCCACTTGTCCGGATGTGACGAGAACTCATGATTTGATTGAGCAAAAAGTGGCGGATGGGTACGATGTGGTCTACATTGGCAAACGGGGCCATCCCGAACCAGAAGGAGCCGTCGGCGTAGCTCCCGATCATGTGTATCTGGTGGAAAAACCTAAGGATGTCGATGAGCTTCCAGAAACATTGGGGAAAAGCTCTACTCAAGACGTTGCAACACGAAAAATTGTCATCACTAACCAGACGACAATGAGCCAATGGGACACAAGAGAATTGGTCGAAACGGTGCTAACTCGTTTCCCTATGGCAGAAGTGTACAACGAAATTTGCAATGCGACGCAAATAAGACAAAATGCTGTGGCCAGCCAGGCCAAAGACGCAGATGTATGCCTGGTGGTGGGAGACCCGAGAAGCAACAATTCGGGGCGACTAGCCCAGGTAGCCACGGAAATTGCCGGTGTCCCCGCGTATCGCATTTCTGATGTGACAGAAATCGACATCAATTGGCTGACCGGAGCAAAAGTGGTAGCGATCACTTCAGGCGCTTCTACACCAACAGCTATCACACGCGAAGTGATTGATTTTCTGGAACAATTCGATCCAAGTATCCCCGAAACGTGGAAAATAACGCATTCAGTGGATTTTGAACATTTGTTGCCAACGCTCAAAACGCGCGGGGAAGAATGACCAGTTGCAAAGTGACGTGCAGGCCTATTCGTTTTTTGTGATGCTTGCTTCATGAAAGTATCTTTGCGGTATGTTAGGATAGTAAAAAGGAGTTTTTTGGGTGGTGAGCGCAATGCTCAAAGAGCAACCAACACTGAGAGACTGTCAAGAGTTTCATGAGTGGCTGGATAAAGAAAAGGGCTTCTCGAGGGAATTGCCTTTAAACGTGATGTTGCTCGTTGAAGAAGTAGGGGAAGTGGCGAAAGAGATTCGCCGCATTGAATATGCGGTACGCGATTCTCAAAATGCGCATGCAGCTGAGAAGGCGAGGGCCCATTTGCGCGAAGAATTGGCGGATTGCCTTGCGTACATCGTCAAATTAGCAAACTATACAAATATTGATCTTGAAAAGGCCTATGTGCAAAAAATGCGATATAACATTCAGCGTGAATGGGTGGAATAGTGATGAAAATCAAGAAAGCGGTCATTCCGGCTGCTGGCATGGGTACCCGGTTTTTGCCTGCGACAAAGGCACAGCCTAAAGAAATGTTGCCTCTAGTAGACAAACCTGCAATTCAATACATTGTCGAAGAAGCAGTCGAGTCGGGTATCGAGGATATCCTCATCGTCACTGGGAGGTTTAAGCGTGCGATAGAGGACCATTTCGACCGTTCTATGGAGCTTGAAATGCATTTGGCTGAGCATGAAAAACACGAAGTGTTGGAGGTTGTCCAGCAAATTTCTAATTTGGCCAATATTCATTACATCCGACAACCGGAATTGCTTGGACTCGGACACGCTATTTTTATGGCAAGATCGTTTGTTGGCAATGAACCTTTCGCTGTTCTTCTCGGCGATGACATTATCCACTCTGAAGTGCCTGCGCTGGTGCAGTTGCTAAATGTCTACGAAAAATCGCAGACTTCAGTCGTCGGTGTTCAGGAAGTCCCCTGGGAGAACGTATCTAGTTATGGGATTATTTCAGGGAAGAGCACTGATGGCGTCAAGTACGAAATCAATGACTTAGTCGAAAAACCTTCGCGCAAGGACTCCCCCTCCAACCTGGCAATTGTAGGACGATATATTATTCATCCCAGCATATTTTCAATTCTGGCCGATACGGCGCCAGGCAAACAAGGCGAGATCCAGATTACAGACGCACTTTACACACAAATGAAAATGGAAGGGCTTAACGCTTGTAAAATTGACGGGTTGCGTTTTGATATTGGCGATAAACTTGGTTATATCAAAGCCACGATTGGACTAGCACTGACAAGACCAGACATGCGTGAAGCTGTCCTTCACTACATACAGACCTTGCTTGCGAGCGAGCAAAGAAACGAGGTCTGATCCGTGGAAAGTCAAGCGCAGTTCCTTAGGGTGCTGAGAGGACTGGATGGAAAGCCATATAGCGGATATAAGGCGATAAAAGGCGAGTATCAGCTGGGTTTTTACGGCCTGTTCATCGATTATGTGCAGTCCGATCCTTTTGCTCCTCCAACGAGGATTCGGGCTAGAGTGCCCATGGATCTGTTACGGCTTACTGCCGATGAAATTAGCTCCTTAGAACAAAAAATAGCCACAGAAGACTTTTTGACGCGAAGACTGGTTGCTGCTTTGACAGAACTTGGCGCAAAGCGAAGAGGAAGCGGTCGCAGCGGGTCGATTTTGATCGCTAATCCGGGACAAGTGGTGTTGGCTCGAAGCAGCATCAAGATTTCACCAGATTCGATTGAAGTGCGTATGTCGATCGGCTTACCTGCGAATGGACGAAGGATCAGGGCGAAAGATGCCGAGGCCATGCTGCTTGAGGATTTGCCCTTTCTCTTTGATTTGGCGTTTTCTAGGTCCAATTTCCCCTTTGACGAGTTGTCCGCCCATACAACACTTTACATTGACCAATGTGCGTTGCGAACATCGCTGGCGGAATCAGACCTTATCGCTTTTATTGGCGATGGGGCCGTTTTGGCGCGCAGAAACGGGGTTAGCGATCTGCCGATGGATGAAGCGATGGCGGTACATTTTCAGAGTCCAGTTAGTTTGCGCGTGACCCAAAAACTTCCCAGCGGTCGTACCGTCAGTGGAATGGGCATAAAAAAAGGCGTGACACTCATCGTCGGTGGAGGTTTTCACGGGAAAAGCACGTTGCTGCACGCGATAGAATTTGGCATTTACAATCACGTGAAGGGTGATGGAAGAGAATGGTGCATCACAGATTCGCAGGCGGTTAAAATCCGTGCTGAAGATGGGCGCCGTGTGAGTCGAGTGGACATATCAGGATTTATCAACCACTTGCCTAGAGGAAGGTCGACGACGGCCTTCAGCACACAGGATGCCAGTGGGTCCACCTCACAGTCCGCGGCGATCGTCGAGGCGATGGAACTTGGCGCTACAGTTCTTTTGATGGATGAGGACACTTGTGCCACGAATTTCATGATTCGCGATGCAAGAATGCAAATGTTAATTATGAAAGAAAAGGAACCGATCACCCCTTTTGTCGACCGGGTTCGCGAATTGTACGAGCAATTTGGCGTTTCAACGATCCTTGTCATCGGTGGATCGGGAGACTATCTTGATGCTGCCGACGTGGTGATTAATTTAGATGAGTACCGTCCCTATGATTTTACAGAAAAAGCGAAACAAGTGTCCAAGCAGCTTCCCGTGTCAAGAAAAAAAGAAGTGACTGCCCCTCTGAACCCAATTCACTCCAGATACCCCCGCTCTCCTGATTTACGCCATCGACTTGAACGCATCGAGGCAAAAGCATTTCCCACACTTCATGTAGGGGAGGAGTTTGCCGATCTCGGTGCGCTTGAACAAATGGTAGACGAAGGCCAACTGCGGGCAATGGCTGCGCTCATGCGCTTTGCCCTCGATTCCTATGTGAACGGTTCCACGCCACTGAGAACGGTGGTGGAGCAATCCATTTTGCAAGTGCTGAAAAACGGGTTTGAATCGATCAGTGCTTTTGAAGGCTGTTCTGGGTTTTACGCACTCCCCAGAGCGCTTGAACTTGGGATGGCTTGGAACCGGTTGCGTTCACTGATGATACGATAATGTAATTGATACCATGGGAAAAAGGGATTTTTGATCACATCGGGTACAGATTCATTAGATCCGCTCACGAATAGGGGGAACTGATGTGATGACCCGGTTACAAATTTTCTTTGTATCATTATGGGTGTTTTTACTTGGAGGCTGCGGTATATCTGCGAATCATCTGCCAGGGTCTATGCCAGGCGCGGCGGTGGAAGGCAATATGACGCTTTACTGGGGACCTCAGGTTAAAGAGTGTGCGCTTCAAATGATTCGCGAAAGTACTGACTTTTGCCATTTCAGTATTTACGAGTTATCCGATCAGGACATTTTAAAGGCACTTGTCAATGCGAAAAATCGTGGTACAGATGTGGAAGTGGTAGTCGACCGCACTGAAGAGCATTCTCAGTCCGTGGCGGTGCCTTATTTGGAACGCGCCCATGTGAAAGTGAGGTCATTGACGATTCCTGGGGGGATCTCGCATATCAAATTGCTGGTGGTCGATACGAAATCGGGGATGGAAAGTTTGATGGGCGGTATGAATTTTGGCAGCGCTAGTTTGTATAATCATGACGCTTCTGTGTTTATCAAGCATGCACCGGGCAGTTTTGAGCAAGTGTTTCAAAGAGACTACGCTGATGCGCTAGGGGTTCTGAACACTGCGCCCGTATATCCGATGCCCTTGGTGATAGACAGGCACATCGCTCCGGCAATGCTCGAAGCGATCTCAGGAGCGAGAAGGAACATTGAAATTGAAGCGTTTGCATTGACGAGCAGACCTTTTATTGATGCGCTCCTTGCCGCGAAATCAAGAGGGGTCTCCATCAAAGTAGTGCTCGATCCCCACGCTTCTTACGAAAGGAAAACCGCCGATACACTTACCGCTGCGGGAATTGCCAATTGTTTTTACAAACCGTTGCAAGATGAGCTGCTTCATGCCAAAATCATGTCCATTGATGATGGCCGTATTTTTTTTATCGGAAGTTCCAATTTTTCGAGGCAAGCTTTTGAAGTCAATCACGAAGGCGATATTGAATTGTTTCATGTCCCGGTATTTGGGAAAACAATCGATGAAGATATCCAACACATGTTTCTGGCAAGTGGAGTGAACATTGCATGATGAGTAAGAATTGGCGGCAATCACTATCTTCCATCGATCATCAGATGGAGAATGTGGTCTCCCATTTTCGAAAGAAGTCTATTCTCGTTGACCGTGTATTCATATTTTTTGCGAATTACGGTCCGGCCATGTTTTTTTTGGAGATGTTCTTACTGATCGCATTTGTCTTTGCCCGACATGTACAGGTCAAACATGCGCTACTTTCCTTACTCATAGCCATGATGGCTGCAGTGACGACAAAATTGATCATCGATCCGATCGCGCATACCATCGGCCGGATTCGCCCTTTCGTGACTTATCAGTACGAACCGCTGTTAGCCAAAAATGCGAATGATCCTTCTTTTCCCTCCAATCACGCAGGTGGGGCGTTGGCGCTCACCACTGTGCTTGTCGCAAAGTTCCCCCATTTAGGGTTGATCACCATTCTACTTGCAGTTTTAGTCATTCTTTCACGGCTATACACTGGGCTTCATTACTTTTTTGACCTGCTGGCCGGGGGATTCGTTGGATTTTCTGTGGCCATGGTTTATTTATGGGTAATGAGATGACACTAATGAGGTGAACTCACCATGGACTAATCTGGAGGAATAGCGTTGCGAAAATGGTGGATAATGGCTTTGGTTTTGGCGACGAGTTTCTTTTACTCTAAGATCTCAGTAGCGGCATCTTACACCATCAGCATCACGGATGAACGAATGGTCCCCAATGTAATTAAAGTGACCGCCAAACAAAAAACGCACTTCACCATCCATAATTACGGGAAAAAGACACACAACTTTGTGTTGCCGGCTTTTTACATCTTTACGCCGAATTTATCTCCTCAAGAGGGAACCACGGTAGAATTTGTGCCGGAAAAAAAAGGGTCGTTTACATTTTTCTCCGATACGGGTGGCCAACCTGAACCTGGGCTATCGGGAACCATACAGGTGAAGTAACGATCATGGTATGATGAAAACAATGTATTGCAAAATTGCGGGGGCTGCCCTTCTCAAGTCACCAATCAATGATTAGGAAGCTCTAGAAGGGCTAACCCGGTCAGTGCAGCAATTACCCTAATTTAATGTCGAGATCGCGGCCGCCAATCACATGAAAGTGTTGGTGAAAAACGGATTGCCCGGCGGATCTTCCTTTATTGCTCAACACGCGGAACCCTGTTTCTGCAACTCCAGTGATGCGAGCTACTTCCTGAATGGCATGAATTAGTTCCACCATCAAATCAGTTTCCTCTACAGGAAGATCCATGACGGATTCGTAATGCGCTTTGGGGATGACGAGGACATGGACAGGTGCCGCTTTGTTAATGTCTTCAAAGGCTATTACCAGTTCGGATTCATAAACCTTTTTTGAAGGGATTTCACCTTGAACGATTTTGCAAAATATGCAATCCATATTTTTCCGCCTTTCATCAATGTCCATACTTTAAAAAATCATATCAAAGTAAAGGAGTTTCGCCAAATGTCAAACATTGAACGAATGAATGGATCTGAGTGGCAAGAGGGTGTGGCATATGCTAGAGGAAGGTTTGTTGAACCGGGGGATGCAGTGATACCGATTGAAGACCGCGCCCATCAATTTGGCGATGGAATTTACGAAGTGATTCGCGTGATCGGGGGCCGTCCCTTATTGATCGATTATCATATGGAACGCTTTGAAATAAGCGCGAAAGCCATAAAGTTACGCCTTGACCGCTCCATGGATAACTTGCGTCAATTGGTGCTCGATGCGATTGCCCGTTCCGGCTATGATGATGCACAGGTTTACTTTCAATTATCGAGAGGGCTTGCACGACGGGAACATTCCTTTCCTGATGTTCCAAGCCATCTGTCATTGACTGTGCGCAGGATGGACGATTCAGTGTTTGAAGGGGCACGCAAACACGGACTCAGCATGACTTGGACAGAAGATGTCAGATGGAAGTATTGCTACATTAAATCGTTGAATTTGTTGCCCAACGTGATGGCAAAACAAGCGGCGCTTGATGAGGGTTATCAGGACGCCATATTTGTTCGGGACGGATTTGTGACAGAATGTACTAGCAGTAATATTGCCATTGTCAAGGGACAAACCGTATATACACATCCCGCCAATGAAAGGGTCCTGCATGGAGTCACCCGGCGTTTTGCCCTCAAATACCTGAGAGAGGCCGGAGTGGAAGTTCGGGAGGAAATGTTTACGATGGAAGATTTGATGCAAGCAGATGAAGTTTTCACTATGAGCACCATTATTGAATTTGCGCCCGTCATCAAAGTGAATGGCACTGATGTAGGCGTAAAGACAACATCAAGCGACAGTGTGCTGCGCCGATTGCAGTCAGCGTATCAGTCACAAATTAAGAGAAATGAACATTAACTGAGCGGCGTACTTAGTAATCCACACCATCGTTACAAAATAGAAAATTGACCAATCAGTCAAAAAGTGATATTTATGTGGTAGAGACTTTGATTCATAGTAAGCAGGAAGCTAAGGAGGTTGATTTGCGTGCGACCGATTCGGCGTGCAGCCGTTTTAGGCTCTGGGGTGATGGGAGCCGCTATAGCGGGCCATCTTGCCAATGTTGGCATTCCGAGCCTGCTCCTGGATATTGTTCCGAAGGAGCTGACACCAGAGGAACAGAAGAAAGGCTTGACACTTGAGCATCGCGTGGTGAGAAATCGCATTGCGGAATCTGGAAAAGCAGGGCTTTTCAAAGCAAAACCGGCTCCGCTATTCCAACCGGAAACAGCAACATTGATAGACGTAGGTAATTTTGAAGATGATTTTGCACGGATAAGTGAATGCGATTGGATCATTGAAGTAGTGGTAGAAAATCTGGCAGTGAAGCAAAGCGTGCTCGCGCGAGTCGATGAATTTCGTTCCCTAGGCTCGATCGTCAGCTC
>JAJYOE010000002.1 GCA_021785975.1 Bacillota bacterium
CGCAAATTGCTGGAAAAGCAAAAAGAGGGTAAGAAGCGCATGAAACAAGTGGGGAACGTGGAAATTCCGCAAGAGGCGTTTATGGCGGTGCTCAAAATTGAATAGTCAAGATGAACTTTCCAGTGTGGCACCGCTTCACCGATTGGCGCCAAAATCGCTCTACATCCACATCCCGTTTTGTGAAAGCAAGTGTTTTTATTGTGACTTCAACTCCTACGTGGCAAATGATGAGGTCAAAAGAGACTATACCAATTCCCTCTTAAAAGAGCTGACACTGATTCGCGAAGCATATTTTCCTAACGGTGATCGACCCAGACTCGACACCATTTTTTTTGGTGGCGGCACCCCCACGGTGTTGCCTCTTTTGCAATGGGAAAAGATCGCCGCCTTTTTGCATGATCAGTTTTCCGTTGATCAAAAAACCGAGTGGACGGTCGAAGCAAATCCTGGATCGGTTAATGACAGTGTGCTTGGCGAACTGAAGCAGTTTGGCGTGAATCGGCTGAGTTTTGGCGCACAGACATTCAATGAGATCCTGCTACTGGCGATTGGCCGTTTGCACAGTGTTCGCGACATTGAAAAGAGTGTGGAGCTTGCGATGCAGGCTGGATTTGGTCGGATCAGTCTGGATCTGATGTTTGGGCTTCCTGATCAGACGCTGACAGATGTTCGTGAAAGTGTGCGGCGTGCGGTGGGTTTCGGTTTGGGGCATATATCCGTGTACGGACTAAAAGTAGAAGATGGCACGCCGTTTGCCAAGTGGCAGCAAAGCGGTCACCTGCATCTGCCAGAGGAAGACGCAGAAGCCGCGATGTATGAAGAAGTCCGTCAACTGTTGCAGGAAGCAGGTCTGATGCAATACGAAATCAGCAATTTTGCCCGCGCGGGCGAGGAAGCTAGGCACAACCTGACCTATTGGCATAATGAACCCTATTTCGCGGCAGGTGCAGGCGCTCACGGGTATGTCCACAGTCGCCGTTATGAAAACGTCAAATCCTTGCTTCGCTATCAACAAATGCTTGATGGTGGAGAGCGACCGCTTGAAGCGTTGTCTGCCGTGACCGCAAAGGAAGCGATGGAGGACAGCGTGATCCTTGGCCTGAGGCTTCGAGAAGGAGTGAACAAAAGCGCATTTTTGGCGCACCACGGAGTGGCACTCGATGAAGCGTTCGGCGATGTGATCCTGCCGCTCATCGAGCGGGGCTTACTTCAAGAAGACGAAGACCGGATAGTTATTCCGAGCCGGTATTATTCTTTGGCCAACGAAATTATGGTGCGTTTTCTCGGGAATAGTTGACACTTGACCCGTGAATTTGATACATTTTCTATAACGATTAGCACTCAACGATTAAGAGTGCTAACAAGATGGCCTCAGTTCAGTCTGGGGAGGGATGACTGTGCTGTCTGAACGTCAGAAGATGATTCTGCGCATGATAGTAGAAGACTATGTCCAATCGGCAGAACCTGTAGGTTCAAGGTCTATTTCTAAGCAGGGGGATACGGGCCTTAGCGCTGCCACCATTCGCAATGAAATGGCCGATCTGGAAGAACAAGGGTATTTAGAACAACCGCATACCTCAGCCGGTAGAGTGCCTTCACAGCAGGGATATCGGTATTATGTGGATCATCTGCTGCAGCTTGGTGAACGGTTGAGACCAGAGGAAATCTCGAAAATGAAGGCACTATTCAGTGAGCGTGTCGATGAGATTGAGAAAGTAGCGCAGCAAACAGCGCTTTATTTGTCCACGTTCACGCAGTACACTGCGGTGGTCTTGGGGCCGCAAGTGTATGAGAACACGTTGCGGAGTTTGCAGATGGTGCCGATCAACGAGCACTCTGCGGTCTTGCTGGTGGTGACATCGACTGGCCAAGTACAAAACAAAACGGTCAGTTTTCCGGAGGACATACCACTGTCGCAAGTGGAGAAATTGGTTCGTTTTCTGAATGAGAAGCTCGTCGGTACCCCTGTTTATCAGATGCGATCAAGAATTTTTGAAGAAATCTCGCACGAAGTGGCAAGGCAAATGAGAGACTTTGAAGAGGCGCAGCGCATTCTGGACCAATTATTGGCGGTGATTTCTGCCGAAAAGGACGGGAAGCTGTTCCTCGGCGGAACCACCAACATGTTGTTGCAGCCTGAGTTTCACAATGTAGAAAAAGCCAAATCCGTTCTGTCCTGGTTGGAGCATCATGACTTGGTGTCTAGAGCCTTAATGCAGGAGAGTAAAGCGCGCGGCCCGTTGTCGGTGAGAATTGGCGGCGAAAATGAACTTTCCACGTTGCAAGATTGTTCTCTGGTCACTGCCACATACCAGATTGGCGGCGACCCAGTGGGTGTGATCGGCATTATTGGACCTACCAGAATGGAATACGGAAGGGTTATCGGGATGCTGGATTACTTATCAAAAGAAATGTCACACCTGGTGACCAAGTGGTACTCAGGATAGAATGTGTAATTTATTGGCTTGGAGGCGTTGGAATTGAGTTCATCGGAGAAACAGGAATCTACTATCGGGGAAACCCGTGAAGAGGAGTCACAAGATACCAGCAATGTGAATGAGGATGTGGCATCGCTAGACAATGCCGATTCAGTGGCTGCAGAAGCGGTGACTGAGTCCTCAGATGAGGCGACGGCAGATAACGATGAGGAGCAGATGTGGCAAAAGAAAGTGGCAGAGCTTGAGGACAGGCTATTGCGCGTTCATGCCGATTTTGATAATTTCCGCCGCCGCACCAGGCAAGAAAAGGAAGACTTGCTGAACCTGGCAAATACGAAGCTGATTGGTGAGTTGTTGCCGGTGCTTGACAATTTTGCGCTGGCACTGCAGGCTGCAGAATCTTCAGGCGATGCCGGAAGCATCGCGAAAGGTGTGGACATGGTCTACAAGCAACTTTTCAATATGCTTGAGAACATGGGATTGCGGCAGATGGAACCCATCGGGCAAGCCTTTGATCCAAGCATGCATGAAGCGGTGATGTCTGAGCCTGTTGATGGCAAGGAGCCTGGCGTTGTCGTTGCGGTGATGAGGTCTGGCTATTACTTCAAAGACAAAGTATTGCGTCCTGCAATGGTGAAAGTGAGCGAATAAAAGGGAGGATTTCCATAATGGCTAAAGTAATCGGTATTGACCTTGGTACTACCAACTCTTGCGTGGCGGTCATGGAGGGCGGAGAAACTATCGTGATTCCTAACGCGGAAGGCAATCGCACCACGCCTTCGATCGTCGGGTTTTCAAAAACCGGGGAACGCCTTGTCGGCGACATTGCTAAACGACAAGCAGTCACCAATCCTGACGGCACAGTGATTTCGATTAAACGCCACATGGGCACCGGTCATAAAGAAAAAATTGATGACAAAGAATATACGCCGCAGGAAATCTCTGCGATGATTTTGCAAAAATTAAAGGCGGATGCGGAAGCGTATCTTGGTGAGACAGTCACGCAAGCCGTCATCACCGTGCCGGCGTATTTTAATGACAGCCAGCGTCAAGCGACAAAAGACGCTGGGAAAATCGCCGGGCTTGATGTGCTTCGCATCGTCAACGAACCGACCGCGGCGGCACTTGCCTATGGTCTTGATAAAGATGGCGACCACACGATTCTTGTCTACGACCTTGGCGGTGGGACATTCGACGTCTCCATCCTCGAACTTGGCGATGGCGTATTTGAAGTGAAGGCCACGAGTGGGAACAACCACCTTGGCGGAGATGATTTTGACGAGCGGATCATCAATTACTTAGTAGAAGAATTTAAAAAGGAAAACGGCATCGATCTCAAAAAAGACCGCATGGCGATGCAACGACTCAAGGATTCTGCAGAAAAGGCCAAAAAAGAACTGTCGAGCGCGCTGACCACGTCCATTTCCCTGCCGTTTATCTCTGCGGACGCATCGGGACCCAAGCACCTCGAAGTCAATTTGACCAGGGCAAAATTCGATGAAATGACGGCTGACCTCGTCGAAGCAACGATGGGACCGACTCGTCAGGCATTATCCGATGCGGGACTGTCGTTAAATGAAATTGACAAGGTCATTCTCGTCGGTGGATCTACCCGCATTCCTGCGGTCGTGGAAGCGATCAAGAAAGTGACGGGCAAAGAACCGTTCAAGGGCGTCAATCCGGATGAGGTCGTTGCAGTTGGTGCGGCTATTCAAGCGGGTGTGCTCACAGGAGATGTCAAGGGCGTAGTGCTCCTCGACGTGACCCCACTCTCACTTGGAATTGAAACACTCGGTGGCGTCATGACCCGGATGATTGAGCGCAATACCACCATCCCGACGTCCAAAAAGCAAGTCTATTCCACTGCGGCAGACAACCAGACTTCCGTAGAAATTCACGTGTTACAAGGCGAACGCGAATTTGCCCGCGACAATAAGACGCTGGGACGTTTTACGCTCTCGGATATTCCGCCGGCTCCTCGTGGCATTCCACAAATCGAGGTCACGTTTGACATCGATGCGAATGGCATTGTCCATGTGTCGGCCAAAGACCTGGGCACTGGCAAGAGCCAGAACATCACCATCACCTCATCAAGCGGACTTGGTAAAGATGAAATTGACCGCATGGTGAAGGAAGCAGAATTGCATGCGGAAGAAGATAAAAAACACCGCGAGGAAACAGAACTTCGCAATCAGGCAGACAACCTGATTTATCAAACGGACAAAACCATCAAGGATGTTGGGGATAAGGCCAGTGCTGAAGAAAAAGACAAGGCAGAAGCAGCTAAGCAAAAACTGAAAGACGCGCTAGGCGGAAGCGATATGGATGCCATCAAAGTGGCCTTTGAGGAACTGAGCAGCGCGATTCAAGCACTTTCTGTCAAGCTTTATGAACAGGCGTCACAAGGTCAAGACGGAGGCGACCACCAACATAGCCACGACGACAATGTAGTGGATGCGGATTACAATGTGGTGGATGAAGACAAGAAGTAATGCCAGAATAAAAGGCGGCGAGAGGCCGACCCCTCTCGCCGGTACCTATTTTATGGGGAGTGAGGGACGCCACCGTGAGTAAACGGGATTATTACGAAGTGCTCGGTGTTGATCGCTCGGCGTCGCCAGAGGAGATCAAGAAAGCCTATCGCGGTTTGGCGCGTAAGCTTCATCCTGATGTCAACAAAGAAGACCACCAGGCGGAAGATAAATTCAAAGAATTGCAAGAGGCCTACGAGGTATTGTCTGATCAGGATAAAAAAGCGAATTATGATCGTTTTGGCCATCAGGATCCAACGCAGGGTGGATTTGGCGGTCAAGGTGGATTCAATGCCGATTTTGGCGGTTTTGGCGACATATTTGACATGTTTTTTGGCGGCGGTGGCGGCGGTGGAAGGCAACGCGGCGGTCCGCAGCGCGGTTCAGACATGGAATACACACTGGCCATCGATTTTCAGGATGCCGCATTTGGCTTGACCAAAGAAATTGAAATTCCGCGGACAGAGACCTGCGACACTTGTTCAGGTAGCGGGGCCAAGCCGGGAACCAAGGTGGAAACCTGCAGTACCTGTAAAGGCAGCGGCGTGCAGGAATTTGTCACGAACACGCCGTTTGGACGGATGGTCAACAGACGAACCTGCTCCACCTGCCAGGGGACTGGCAAGCGCATCTCCACACCTTGTACCACCTGTCGAGGAACAGGGACGGTGAGGCGACGCAGGAAGATCGAAGTCAAAGTTCCGCCCGGTGTCGATACAGGCAATCGTCTTCGTATTAGCGGTGCAGGAGAAGCCGGAGAGCGCGGGGCACCTTCTGGCGACTTATACATTGTGATACGAGTCAACAAGCACGACTTCTTCAAACGAGAAGGTACAGAAGTGTACTGCGATGTGCCGATTTCCTTCATCCAGGCAGCGCTTGGCGACGAATTTACAGTGCCAACGCTTTACGGCAGGGAAAACCTCCGTATTCCTGAAGGCACGCAGACTGGAACGGTTTTTCATCTGAAAGGCAAGGGCATGCCGCGCCTTGGTAACGGCGTTTCGAAGGGCGATCAGCATGTACGGGTCGTGGTGCAGACGCCAACGAAGCTCTCCGATAAGCAAAAAGAAATTCTGCGCGATTTTTCAAAGGAACTCGGTGAAGAGGCTCATGAGCCGTCCAAGTCATTTTTTGATCGGATGAAGAGCGCGTTCAAAGGAGAATAACAAAAGAATCACCATAGATCCACATGCACCAACGTCGCGGTACTTCCGCGGCTTATTTTTTGTCACCGGGATGACCTCGTGTAGGCACTTTTTCCTGTAAATTTGAAAAACAGGAGGAAAGTGCGATGAATCAACTTGCAACCTTTACCCTAAGCAGTCTGCATTCAGTGAGCGGGCAAAGCATGGCGATTTTGATGCTGGTTCAGCTCGTCAAGGACTTGCCCATTCTTAAAGCTATCCCCACAAGGGCGCTGGCAGTACTGATTGGCATGGTACTGGCGCTCGCGACGGAGAGCCAGTTATCGCTTAAAGTGCCGGATCTCACATTGACGCTGATGAACGGTGTGGTGGCTGCCTTGACTGCTGTCGGAGGGTGGCATCTTGTACAAAGCGGCAAACAGTAAGGGTTAAACGGTGCGTAGGTGCAAAACCTGTGCTAAACTTGTTGCATGAGCCCCGAACGGGTGTCCGTCCGGGGCATTTCGGTGCTTGAAACAGCAAGGAGATTGTGAATTTGAATTTATGGAAAATTGCCGTAGAGACGAGTTCTGAGGCAGCGGATGCCGTAGCCGTGAAGTTGGAATCTTTTGGTGCTGTGGCGATCGACACGGAAGATCGGCAAGATGTCGAGATCAAAAAAGCTCATTTGCAATTTGGCGAACTCATTGACGAGGATCATTTGCAGGCGCCGATCGATGGTGCCGTGGTGAATGGGTATTTTGACCGAGAGGCTTATGGACGACAAGCGATGGAGCAATTAGTGAGAGAATTGCATCGTCAGCTTCAAAAATTATCGGACTATGGACTGGATCCGGGACTTCTACGCATTTCGTATTCTACATTGGATGAGGACGATTATCTTCATGCATGGAAAAAGGATTTTCATGCGTTCTCCGTGTCCAATCGGCTTGCCATTGTCCCTGTATGGGAACGGGAATCATGGCAAGGGTTAGATGGACAACTACCGCTTTATGTGGAGCCTGGCGTCGCATTTGGCACTGGGACTCATGAGACGACACGTTTATGCCTGAGGCAACTGGAGGCGGTGGTCACAGCTGGCGTAAAGGTGCTGGACGTTGGCACCGGCACTGGCATTCTCGCCATTGCAGCAGCTAAGCTTGGTGCAGACCGGATAGTGGCGGTGGATCTGGATGAAACGGCTGTGCGGGTGGCAAAAGCGAACGTGGAGGACAATCAGGTGGCGGATCTGGTGACGGTACTTCAATCTGATTTGAATCAGGCGCTCACGGAGGAAACATTTGATGTGGTGACAGCCAATTTGCTTGCAGGGCTCGTGATCAGACTTGTACCTGAACTCTTGCGTCATTTGAAAAAGGGCGGATGTCTCATCGCTTCCGGTATTGTGGAAAATCAGTGGGAAGCTGTGAAAGAGGCGCTAACTTCACATCATTTCAGTATTGTGCAAGTGAGCCATGAAGCGGATTGGCTCGCAGTGTGCGCCAGATGGGTTGGATGACAGATGCAGCGGTATTTCCTTGATGACCAGGCGATGAAAAATGGCAATAAAGCGGTAATTCAAGGGGATGACCATCACCACATCGTACGCGTGATGCGGATGAAACCGGGAGATAAAGTGCAGGTGGTGGTGGCTTCCATTCCTTATCTTGCAGAGATCATAGCCATTTCCGAAACACAAGTGGAAGTGGGGATTTTGGAACGCGTGCACGATCAGAGTGAGGCGGAGATTGCCCTTACCCTTCTGCAAGGCTTGCCAAAGGGGGAAAAAATCGACCTCGTGATCCGACAGGCAGCAGAAATCGGCGTGGCAGAGATCATCGTTTTTCAAGCGGAGAGATCAGTGGCTAAAATGGCAGGCGATAAGCGTGAAGCAAAGCTTTTGCGCTGGCGCAAAATTGCCAAAGAAGCGGCAGAGCTTGCCCACAGGACGGTAATTCCCGAGGTGAAATTTGCAGATTCGCTGAAGTCGGCGCTTTCGATCCTTGATCCAAAGACGCTCAAACTCCTGCCTTACGAGCTTCAAAACGGGGGACTTCCTTCTTTAAAAGAGGTCTTGCGTAGTGTTGCGATCCCTTCATCTGCTGCGTTTGTCATTGGACCAGAAGGCGGATTTACGGAAGAAGAAGTGCAATTAGCAGAAGCGAGCGACTGGCGTTTGCTGACGCTTGGCAAGCGCATTTTGCGGACGGAAACAGCGGGGCTCGTGGTGGCATCGCTCTTGCTATATGAATGGGACCAAATGGGAGTGAATTGAGGTGACAGACATGCCAAAAGTGGCGCTTCACACCTTGGGATGCAAGGTCAATTATTATGACACGGAAGCCATCTGGCAACTTTTCAAGCGAAATGGATATGAACGTGTCGAATTTTCCGATCAGGCAGACGTTTACGTGATCAATACCTGTACGGTCACGCACGAAGGGGATCGAAAATCCCGGCAGATGATACGCCGGGCGGTACGCAACAATCCCGATGCGGTGGTGGCCGTGACCGGTTGCTATGCGCAAATTGCGCCCGGCGAAATTCTCGGCATTGAGGGCGTCGATCTGGTAGTGGGCAATCAATATCGGGAACAGATGTTAGAATGGATTGAAAAAGTTCGCGAGGAACACCATCCCTACAACGCAGTGGCACCGATCCTCAAACAAAAGGAATTTGAGGACATGGAGGTTCCCGTGTTTGCGGAACGCACCAGAGCCAGCTTGAAAATTGAAGACGGTTGCAATCACTTTTGTACGTTTTGCATCATTCCTTATGCGCGTGGTCTGGTGCGAAGCCGAAAACCTGAAAGTGTAGTCAGGCAGGCGCGAAGGCTCGCCGATGCCGGGTATCACGAAATTGTTCTGACAGGAATCCACACAGGCGGATATGGCGAGGATCTGGAAGATTTTACGCTAGCCGACCTGCTGGTGGAGCTGGAGAAAATCGGAAATCTACGCAGAATTCGCATTTCTTCTATTGAAGCGAGCGAGATCAGCGATCAGTTGATCGAGGTACTTGCTGACTCAAAGAAAGTGTGCCGTCACCTGCATATTCCGCTGCAGGCGGGGGCAAATGAGGTATTAAAGCGAATGAACCGTCACTACACGATCGAAGAATATGCGGAAAAACTTGCTAAAGTGCGAATCGCGTTACCGGACCTTGCGATTACGAGCGACATCATCGTCGGATTTCCAGGTGAAACGGATGAGCAGTTCATGACCACGTATGATTTTGTCAAAGCGCAGGCGTTTGCTGAACTGCATGTATTTCCCTATTCTCCAAGGGTGGGAACTCCGGCGGCAAAATTTACGGATGCGGTGCCTGAAGAAGTCAAGCATGGGCGGGTGGAGAAGATGATTGCGCTCTCACAGGAATTGCAGCATGAGTACAATAGGCGCTTTATCCATCAAGTGCTAGAGGTGATCCCTGAAGAATCAGAGGTTCGAGGCGGTCAGTTATGGCTTGTCGGTCATGCGGATAACTACATGAAAATTGAATTTCCAGGCGATGAGAAGTGGCTTGGTGAGATTTGCGCGGTGCGCGTGACGTCGCCCGGAACAGAGCTGTCAGTTGGCAGGATCGAAACGGTGCTGACGAGCGTCGATGTGGCATCACTTTTGGGTTGAATGTGACAAGGGGGCATAGTGAAATGGCGGATCATGTGAAAGTGGCTGGAGGACTAGTTTTTGAAAAAAGAGAAGACGTGACGTACGTTTTGTTGCTGGAGGACCGCTTTGGTAAAGTGACGCTCCCAAAAGGGCACATGGAGGCAGGGGAAATCCTTGAAGAAACGGCGGTTCGTGAAGTGTACGAAGAGACGGGCATCGACACGCGCATTCTTTCTCCCATCGGCAAAGTGACCTATGCGTTTACGGAGTCAAAGAGAGGCGAATCCGGGATGAAGGACGCCTATTATTATTTGATGGAAAAAGTGGATGGCGAAATAAGTCCACAATGGGAAGAAGTGAAGGGCGCCAGCTTTGTACCTGCGGATCAGGTGATAGCAGAGGTACGCTCGCGAGGTTATGACAATAATTTGTCCATTTTCCAGAATGGACTGACCATGATCCAGGAATTGAACAATGACTCTAATGATCTGGCAGACCTGATCGATCATACGCTATTAAAGCCTGAAGCGACGGAGGCTGATATCGAAAAGTTGTGCAAGGAAGCGGCAGCTTATCAATTTGCGAGCGTCTGCATCAATCCCGTTCACGTCGAACTGGCAGCGGAAAGATTGTCGAATACGCCAGTCAAAGTATGTACGGTCATCGGCTTTCCCCTTGGAGCAAATGTCACCACTGTCAAGGTGGCGGAAACAATTCGCGCCATTAATGATGGTGCGGAAGAAGTGGATATGGTGATTGCGGTCGGAAAACTTCGCGCGGGAGATCTCACCTATGTTGAAAACGACATTCGCGCCGTGGTGGAAGCGGCAAGAGACAAGGCGATCGTCAAAGTCATTCTTGAAACAGGGCTCCTCAGTCCGGAAGAGCAGGTGGCAGGTGCCGAGTGTGCGCTACGCGCAGGGGCGCACTTTGTGAAAACATCAACAGGGTTTATTGCGGGTGGTGCCACGGAGGATGCCGTGGAACGACTTCGCAAGACGGTGGGGGATCGCCTTGGCGTCAAAGCATCTGGAGGCATTCGCACCCGCGAAGATGCGCTAGCCATGGTAAAGGCCGGTGCATCGAGGATCGGTGCAAGTGCCGGGCCGAAGCTGATGGCATCACAGCGCTTCCCCGGGTGGGATTAGATTTTGTCCGGGATTAGTCGCATCAATCCGCTTGCGATCTGCCTGGTAAATGGATAGGCGATCCACGAAGAAATGGCGTTAAAGAGAAAATGAGCAAGAAACACTTGGCGACCAGAATCGCTGGACAGGTGAAGGATGAGGTCGGTAAAAGGCGCGATAAAAATCATGAATAACATCGCGCCTGCCACGTTTAAAAGCACATGGGTGGCGGCGACCCTTTTGACGGCCCTGGAACCGCCGAGACTTGCTAGTATGGCGGTCATGCAGGTGCCGATATTGTTGCCAAACACGATCGCGATCGCGCCAAGGAGAGGCAGAGCACCGCTTTGCGTAAGGCTGAGCGTCAATGCAGTGCTGGCAGAACTGCTGCCAATCAGCGCTGTCACCAAAGCGCCTCCAAGCAACCCAAGCCATGGTTGGATTTGTGACGCGACGAGCCATCTGGTGATGAATTCGGATTTGGCAATGGGTTCTACTGCCGATGTCATAAGGTGGAAGCCGATAAATAGCACGCCAAATCCGGCGATACTAAGGGAGATGGCGCGAAGCCGTCTGGCGTGTTTGTAGTTTCGCGACAGGGTAAAGGCGCTGATGAGCAGGATGCTGCCAATCGCAAGTACATAGGGGCCGATTCGTTCGACATTGAGGGATAACAAACCTACCGTGAATGTGCTTCCGACATTCGTGCCAAGAATAATGGCAATAGTATCACTGAATTCGAGCACACCGGCGGAAACGAGGCCCATCGAAATGATCGTCACTGCCGCACTGGACTGGGTGAACAGCGTTGCGGCGATGCCTACGGCTACTCCTCGTAGTGGCGTATTGACAAATTGTTGAATCCACTGTTCCGCTTTGTGGGAAGCGAGGTTTGTCAGGCCATTTCGTAAGGTGAACAGTCCCAGAAGGAAGATGGCCAGTCCCATCGCAATGGTGAAAAATGTGTATACATACCAGGGCAATTACGGTGACCCCCATTCGCTGCATTCAATCATATGTATGCGGACGGGCTCACGAAATAGACGTTACATCGTGGGAGTGAACGGCTGGATGAAGGAAGTATGGCTCATAAAAAGCAGGAAACGCAGAATTGAGCAGGGGCACCCTTGGGTGTTCAGAAATGAGATAGAGAAAACGACAGGCGATCCGGCAACGGGCGACGTAGTGCATATCAAGAATCATCAGGGCCATTTTTTGGCGCAGGGTTACTATCATGAAGCGTCTCAAATCGCCGTGCGTGTGGCTACCTATTCTGATAAAGATAAGGTCGACGACAGGTTTTTGCGTGAAAAAGTCAAGCAGGCCTGGCAGTACCGCAAACGGGTGCTGCGACACACAGCGTCTTGCAGGGCGATTTACGGGGAAGCGGATGGTTTGCCTGGACTGGTGGTCGACAAATATGAGCAGGTGGCCGTGGTGCAAATTTTGTCTGCAGCCATGGACAAGCGCAAAGAGGGAATCGTCAAGGCGCTAGTCGATGTGCTCGGCGTCAAGGTGGTCTATGAACGCAGCGATGCGTCGGTGCGGCAGTTGGAGGGGCTTGAGACTTTCTCCGGGTGCATTTATGGAGACTGCCCTTCGTCCGTGCAAATCAAAGAAAACGGTCTGCCATTTGAAGTCAATCTCGTAGAGGGACAGAAAACCGGCCATTTTTTTGACCAAAGAGAGAACAGGGCTGCCATCTCGCCATTTGTTCGCTTTAGCACGGAAGAAAAGCCGCGACCGGATCAACACTATGATGAGCAAAAAGCGCATTCTGCTGTCGACAGTACGAGAGTCGGTGCCACAGTACTCGACTGTTTTTCGCACACCGGCGCGTTTGCCATGCACGCGCTCATGTATGGGGCTGCACATGTGACGCTTGTCGATGCGTCCGAAGTAGCACTAGCTCAGGCAAAAAAGAATGCGGAATTGAACGGATTCATGGAAAAGGCTAGTTTTGAACTCGCGAATGCGTTTGACTACCTGCGTCAGGCGGAGCAGGAAAAACAACAATTTGATGTGGTCATTCTCGATCCGCCTGCCTTCGCCAAACACAAAAAAGCGGTGGATCAGGCGCTCAAAGGCTATAAGGAAATCAACCTGCGCGGATTGAAACTCGTGAAAGACGGCGGATTTTTAATCACCGCTTCCTGTTCATCGCAAGTCGCAAGGCAGGAATGGCTTGAAGTCATTCACGATGCAGCGGTGGATGCGCACAAGTTGCTTCGTATGGTAGAATATCGCAGTGCCGGGAAAGATCATCCTCAACTATTAGGAATGCCGGAAAATGACTATTTGAAGTTCGCCATCTTTGAAGTGAAGCCAAGAACTTATTAAGAAAGCATAGTCGGCTGTTTTTTCCTATGGTACAATTTGAACTGCAAGTGCAATTTGATCATAATTCAGGTTTAGGTGACGATGACAGAAAAAGTGTTGGCAATAAATGCAAGAGAATTTACAAAGTTACACCACTGGGTGGCAGGACTGCAATGGTTACTTTTTATGTTCGCCAATACAGTGGTGATTCCTATTTCCATTGGTAATGCCATGCATATGAGCGGCACTGCGATCACTTCATCGATGCAACGGTCCTTTTTTTATACTGGTCTCGCATCGCTGCTGCAATTGCTGTTTGGTCATGAGTTGCCGATCATGGAAGGGCAGTCTGGCGTATGGTGGGGTGCGATTTTAGGGGTACTTGCCACTGCACAGGAAAGTGGGATGACTCCCCTTCAAGCGGGCGGAAGTCTGGAGACCGGGATTGTTATTTCTGGCTTCATCATTGTAGTGCTGGGCTGGTTTGGCATGGGCAATGTGCTGAAAAAATGGTTTACTCCTATCGCGTCCAGCGTGTTTCTCATGTTACTCGCCACCGAATTGATCTCCATCTTTATGAAAGGAATGCTTGGTCTAAGCAGTCAGACCGAGATTAATCTCCCTACTTCGCTGCTGTCCATCGCGTTGATCGCGTTGGTCATGGTGATCCAGATGTCACGCTTTCTGAAAATCCGCAACTATTCTATTTTACTTGGAATTGCGGCAGGTTGGGTGGTGTTTCGACTTGCCATAGAGCATGCGACAGGAATTGCCCCTGCGGGAGTTTCCAGCCTGTGGACGTTAGCACCATGGGGACCGTTTGGCACCGATTGGGGGATTATTCTGACTGCTGTGGCGGCAGGTCTGATCAACGCGTCAAACACGGTGGCTACCCTAGAAAGTGCAAAGCCGATATTTCATGTGGAGACAACAAAAAAAATGTACCAAAAATCATTTCTGATTACGGGCATCAACACGATCATCTCCGGATTTTTGGGACTTGTGCCATATGCGCCATACACTTCTTCGTTGGGATTTTTGCGATCAACTCAACTTTTCTCCAGAATTCCTTTTGCTATTGGTGCGATTCTGTTTATGGTACTAGGATTAGTTCCTTCCGTCGGCGCTTTTTTTGCGACGCTACCTGCCAGTGTCGGCGATGCAGTATTACTTGTTGCTTACTTGCAACTGTATGGTTCTGCGATGCAATATATTGAAGGAAAGACATTTGATCACCTTACGATTTTCCGATTGGCATTAACGGTGCTGATTGGACTCGGCATTTTCACGATCGCACCTGGCGCTTTTGTCACGTTGCCGGCAGCGGTGCGTCCGTTTTTGTCAAATGGTCTTTTAGTCGGTGTGCTGATTGCTGTTATTTTTGAAAATACGATCAAATGGGATATGGTGAAACTGAAATAAGGAAAGGATGTTTTTAAGTGGCGATTTATGAAATCTTAAAAGTTCCTCATCAAGCGCTGACCACTCCGGCGAAAGTGGTGGAAAAAATCACTCCAAACGTGTTGAAGGTACTCGACAATATGTATGAAACCATGAAATTTGCTCAGGGCGTGGGACTTGCGGGACCTCAGGTGAATATATTGAAACGGTTGGCAGTGGTGGATGTGGAAGATGGCCAGGGCAGATTGGACATGATCAATCCAGTGATTCTTGAGGGACGCGATATGGAACTGGGACCGGACGGATGCCTCTCGATCCCTGGTGTATATGGCGATACCAAGCGTTACAAATGGATTCGCGTGCGAATGTTGACGCGCGATGGTGAAGTAGTGGAATTTGAGGAAACCGATTTTCGTGCCCGCGCGATCCAACATGAAATCGATCATCTGGATGGCATCCTATTTACCACGAAAGCGGTTCGGTTGTACCGTGATGAAGTGCCGGTAGGTGCAACCAAAAAGCGAACACTCTGATCGCTGGGAAAGGTTTACTTATTGTGATAGAGTGATAGGCGGAGTCGGGAGGCATGGAGGTGCGCCGGATTAACAAAGATTTATTTAATCAAAAAGACCGGCCTTTTGAATTAAAACCCATTCCAGTCATTATTGGCATGCTGTTGTTGCTGCTGGTAGTTTGGGCTTATTTCCACTATCGGCATACATTTTCCATCCATCACATTTTAGCGGTAATTCAGGGCTCTGGAGGACTGGGTATCGGCATCGCCATTGCGTTAATGGCGTTTTTGTGCATCATTCCTGTTCCTTCGGAAGCGCTGATTTTTGTCTATATGGGGATCTACGGCGTAGGCTGGGGATTATTTTACTCCTGGATCGGTGCGATTATCGGTGCGGTGGTGGCCATGTACCTCACGAGGTTTTTTGGACAACCTCTCGTTAGGCGATTCCTGCCTGAAGAGCGTCAGTCCCAGGTCAATGAATGGGTAGCCAGGCGTGGAACACTTGGACTTTTTGCGCTTCGTTTTGCCCCTTTCGTGCCGTATCATGCACTGAACTATGTGGCGGGTCTGCTCGAAGTCAAATTATGGCCGTTTGTTTGGACGACAGCGCTTGGGATCATCCCATTTGATCTGGCAATGGGCGGACTGTTTTTTGGGATCAGCAAAGGGCTGGTCGTTTGGCTTGCGTTTGGGCTTTTTGCCATTGCTGCATTGGTGGTTCTGGGTATCATCTTCCGGAAAAAGTGGTTTGGCGCTATTTTTGCTAGTACTCCGGAAGACGGGAATACGGCCGGAGTGGCCATTGAGGACAAAAAATCGCCGGCATTACGCCGCGACTAATCAGTGAAATTGATGGCTTACATTTAATTTTTAGTGATTAATTTTTAGTGAAAAAGCTCCTCACGATTTCTTGCCACTGCATCGCTTTTTGCACATTTTCGGGCGTCACGTACTTGAGTGCTTTTTTTACCGGTTCGACAGGTAACGGAGCAGTCATCATGGGAGGCGATGGTGGCACTCTGTGCACGGGTTGCCGCGTATGCGTCCTTGTTGATGCGGTGGATGTTGCGCTTCGTGGCATCGGCGCTGAGGAGTGTTGCTCTTTATTGACGTTCACTCTTCGCTTCACGCCGTTTTGTACCAGTTTACTCAGCGATTGAGTGGATTGGTGATTGATAATATCGAGTGCAAGCGTGCTTGCCTTTAGTAATGTTTTGATTTGCATAACGCATCCTTCCCATCTTTTCTATCTAATACATAGCCTATTCATTAGGATTCAAACAGCAACGGACAAACGTGGAGCGTTCGTTGTCATCCTCAACTCGCGATGGGGTTGGTTTTTCGATATACTGTTTGTGCGGCTCTGCCCTGGAGGTGATCAAATGAAGGCAGTGGTGACTGGAGGCACTGGATTTATCGGGTCTCACATTGTCGATTTATTGCATCAAAGTGAATATGAAGTAGCAGTGATTGACATCCAACCACCAGGCGCTTATTGGGAAGTACCTGCAGGCGTTATGGTGGAAAAGATGGATGTGGCAACGCCGGAATGCGAGGAGTTTATTGCGTCGTATCATCCCGACGTGGTTTTTCATCTGGCTGCCCGCGCTTCCGTGACAGATTCGATACATAATCCGCATGAAGATGCGAGAACGACCATCGATGGCATGCTTCGCGTGCTCGAAGGCGCGCGTAAAGGAAAAACAAAAAAAGTCGTTTTTTCCTCTACAGCAGCAGTGTACGGGAATCCGAGTGTGGCGATCCCCATCAGTGAAAGTACAACGGCAGATCCCATCTCCCCTTATGGGGCGTCAAAATTGGCTGCAGAGTATTATTTACGCGTGTATAGGGATTTGTATCAGGTCGACTACTCTATTTTGCGTTACGCAAATGTGTACGGTCCTCGCCAGGGAATATCGGGAGAGGGCGGCGTTATCGCCATTTTTTCCAAGGCAGCGATAGAAGGTCGCACGCTTCGGCTTTTTGGCGATGGCGGGCACACGAGGGATTATATTTATGTTCGGGATGTGGCGAGGGCGAATCTGTTGGCGGCGGAAAAAACCGGCAGCTTTGTCCTGAACATCAGCACGGGTTCAGAAACGAGCAATCGTGAGTTGATCGAGTACATACAAGAGGTGGCTGGTCATACGTTGGAGGTCAGTCAGGAAGCAGAACGTCCCGGCGATATTAGACGCAGCGCACTGGCACCAGGGAGCGCGCTTTATGGAATTGGCTTCAGAGCGGATACCGCAATCCGTGCAGGACTCGAAGAGACTTATCGGTGGATGAAAGATTGGGTCGCGCATGTCTAACTGTCGCATTCGCAAAAGTTGACAGTCATTGCATGACTGAACTATAATCTTGTTTGATACGCAATTCTATTGCGTTGCAGGTGGGATTCCTCCTGTATCGTCGGCGGAGGGAGGGAAAATAACATGTCAGAGATCAAAGTTCGCAAGAATGAATCCCTGGATTCTGCGCTGCGTCGATTTAAGCGCGCAACCGCAAAGGACGGCATCCTCGCCGAGGTGAAAAAACGTAGACAGTATGACAAACCTAGCGTGGCTCGCAAGAAGAAATCTGAAGCTGCCCGCAAACGGAAAAAATACTAAAGCATGATAGAAAAGGGTGACGACCGCGTGGCTTTGGCGGATCGCTTGGCTGAAGATCTGAAGCAGGCGATGAGAGACAAGGACAAGGTGCGTTTATCAGTGTTGAGGCTTGTTAAGGCAGCGATCAGAAATGCCGAAATTGACAGGCGAGTTACACTGCAGGAAGAGGAAATCATCGGCGTCTTGCGCAAAGAGGTCAAGCAGCGGAAAGAATCGCTACTTGCCATAGAAGGCGCAGGCCGCGATGATCTTGTCGCTGAATTGCACGGGGAAATTAAAATTCTTGAAGAGTATTTGCCTCAGTCACTGACTGATGAACAAGTTCAGGCGATTGTCCGGGACGCTGTTCAGGAAGTGGGAGCAAAATCTAAGGCAGATATGGGAAAAGTAATGCCCGTTGTCATGAAAAAAATTGCCGGACAGGCCGAGGGCCGCACCGTCAATCGCATTGTTCAGGAAGTGTTGTCAAATTTATAGTATCTTTGAAAATAACCAGGAAAAGCGACTCGTGATTACGGGTCGCTTTTTTGTTGTGTATAAGTGAATGTCGCTGTGCATACATGTTTCTAAGGAGGGGGAGTGCCCTTGAAACCAACGGTTCGAAAATGGGCGCAACGGATGGCAGAGGAATGGCTTGAAGTACCCTCCACTACACTTGGGGCGTCATCCCGGATGGTGATCTCTTCCATGAACCGGGCGGTGATAGAGAATTTTCATGAACTCTTGACATTTTCTTCGGAGCAGATGCGCATTCGTGTGAAGGACGGCATCATCACGATTTCTGGCCATGGCCTTTTCATTCGATCGGTCGTTCCTGAAGAACTGGTGGTGGAAGGAGCAATAATACAAATTCACTTTTCCGTAAATTCGTAGGGTTCATGGGGACAAGGAGGTAGCGAATGGCTTTTTTTCGCTTATCCGAATGGATCAAAGGCTATGTGGAAATGGAAGTCTGGAATGATCCGGAGCAAGAGTTACTGAAGAAAATGGTGGCCGACAAGGTGTATTTATGGGATGTTCGCAGCAGCGATGCCACCTACACATTAAACGTGCTGTTGCCTGATCTTCATTTAGCGCTCGAACTGGCCCGCTGTATGCGCTTTAAATTGCGCTTTTCAGAAAAAAAAGGGCTTCCTTTCTGGTTGGTTCACGCTCGCAAACGCAAAGTGTTTTTGTTTGGCGCCGCTTTTTTTGTGGTTGGTTTGTACATGCTGTCGAGCTTTATCTGGCGAGTGGAAATCTCGGGAACCAATGAAATAGAAGAAGTGGCAAATGCACTTGAGAAATTGAATATTTATCCTGGGAGTTTATTGTATCGGGTGCTGGAACAGGATGATGTTCAACTGGCGCTGTTGGAACAGTTGCCGAACATCTCCTGGGTCGGCGTAAAGATCCAAGGCACTTCTGTATTTGTCCGAATTATTCCTAAAATTGCGCCAGCGGAAAGGAAGGCGAACCATCCACAAAATATCGTGGCATCTGTTCCTGGAGTGGTGGCCACAGTACTTGCGAATAACGGGAAAGTATCGGTGAAGCAGGGGGAGTACGTGACTCCTGGCACAGTGCTGATCAGCGGGGAATTGGACAACGGGCAGGCAGTGCATGCAGACGGAAAAGTGCAGGCCATCGTCTGGTATCGGACTGAACTCAAACTTCCGTTAGAACGGGTGAACGATCAATACACGGGTCAATTTATTCGCCACGATTATCTGGTAATTGGCAATATGCCCATTTTGCTCTGGGGATTTGCTCATCCTCCGTACCGATTATCACATACGACGAGTGTGGATGAGACGCTCCATATTGGTCCTGTCCACCTGCCTTTGACATGGCGGATCAGCACCGTATACGAGGTACAAAAAGTAACGACAGCATTGCCTTCGGCAAAAGCGATGGCGAGCGGCTTGCGTTTTGCGACAAGTGAGGTTATGCGCATGACACCAGACGGTTCAAAAGTAATTCGCCAGAATATTTTGCAGCATAAACTGGAGCATGGTAATCTATATATGACCGTTTGGTCTGAAGTCCTGCAAGATATTGGCAAACCGCAGGGGATGCCAAGCGTAAAAAAAGTAGTCAGTTGAGGAGTTGGGATATTCCGTTGAGTGATCAAACCGTGACTTCGCGCAAGATCGTTCTTCGCGATAATGACGAAGCCAAAAGCGTGTTTGGTCCGCATGATGCCAATATTCGTCTGATGGGCCAGACGTTCTCCTGCCAGCTCATCAATCGCGGCAATGAGCTGACCATTTCCGGTGAATCGGTTGATGTCGACAATGCGTTCGACCTGATTGATGTGCTGGTACAACTTGTTCGTAAAGGAATTTCCATCGGAGAACGCGATGTCGCTTACGCGTTGGAAATGCAGAAGCAAGGTTATGCCCGAGAGATATTGAATCTTTTTTCAGAAGATCTAGCACAAAATTATAAAGGCAAACCAATACGGGTCAAATCCCTGGGTCAAAAGCAGTATGTAGATGCGATGCGTAAGCGGGACGTCGTTTTTGCGATCGGTCCTGCCGGTACGGGAAAAACTTATTTGGCAGTGGTGTTGGCTCATCTCGCACTTCGGCGCGGTGAGGTCAAGCGAATCATTCTGACACGTCCGGCTGTGGAAGCAGGGGAAAACCTGGGGTTCTTGCCTGGTGACCTGCAGGAAAAAGTGGACCCTTATTTGCGTCCTTTATACGATGCGCTCCACGATATCATGGGGCCGGAACAACTGGCGAGAGCGATGGAAAGAGGTCTGGTGGAGGTCGCTCCGCTTGCCTATATGCGCGGCCGGACATTGGACGAGGCTTTCGTCATATTAGACGAGGCGCAAAACACGACTACGGAACAGATGAAGATGTTTTTGACACGACTTGGTTTTGGGTCCAAGATGGTGATTACCGGCGATATCACACAAATTGATTTACCAAGAGGGAAGCAATCCGGGCTTCGCGAGGCGGAAAGAATACTCGCAAGCATTGAGGATATCTCATTTATCGACCTGAGCGAGGTGGATGTGGTCCGTCATCCGCTGGTTCGAAAAATAATCCGCGCCTATGCGGAAATTGAAAGTGAGAGAGAATAATGGCGGCAAGGTCCCCAAAACAGAGTTGGAGAACCTGGCTCAAGTCGTTTAACTGGAATTCAAGTCGTCGCATACGCATTGCTATTTATGCGATGATGGCGATCTTTCTCTTTTTTGTGTTGGTCGGAACGGTATTGCCTGTTCGCTATAACTTGGCGGTGGGTCAAGTGAGTCAATCTACCATCCGCGCTCCCATTGACGCAGTGGATACTCGTGCGACCATGCTTGCCAAACAGGCGGCAGCAGCCATGGTGGCACCACGCTATGATATCAATCCGGCAACGGAGGAGCAGGCGCTCGCCGCGCTAGATAGGTTATTCAATACCGCGCAGGCGTTGCAAAGTGACAAAAAAATAACGAGTGCAGAGCGCTATTTGCAACTTCGCAAAGTGGCGCCGCAAAAATTGTCTTCCGCTGCGCTCCTACAAATATTGGCCCTTAAACAAGGGGCGTTTGTTACCGTGAGTAGTGATTCCATTCGAATTGTTCAGCAGATATTGCAAAATAACTTTTCATCGAGCGATATGTCGCATGCGGGAATGATTGTCGATCAGCAATTGGTTTCGCTTGATATTGATAAAGCCTCCAGAATGTTAATCGGACAAATATCGCAATCCGTATTGCAACCTAATCTAGTCTATAATCCCGTCTTGACTCAAGAAGCGAGGCTCGCAGCAGAGCGCAGCGTTCCCGATGTGTGGATTAATCGGGGAGACATGATCGTTCGAAGAGGGCAACTGATTACGCCGGCTATCATGAGTCAGCTCAAGGACTTAAAATTGTTAAAAACAGAACCGGATTACGGCATCTATTTTGGATTTTTGCTGTTTGTGGCAGTGCTGGTGACAGCGGCAGCTACTTTTATCCAGATCAGAAAAGGCAAAGTGGCGAGTAACAACGTTCATTTGCTGCTTTATGCTACGATCGTCAGTTTGATGGCGGTCTTGATCAGTATTGAAAAAGCGGGAATCACCGCGGGTTTGCCAACCAGTAGCGCCTATGTCATCCCACTCGCCGCAGGGAGCATGATGACGGTGATGTTTTTTGGCACCTCGCTCGCCATGCTCACGTCCGTGTTTATCTCAGTGTTGATGAGTGCGGCGTTCGGTTTTGACTTTGCGCATTTTTTTGTGATGCTAAGCGGCATGGTCGGCGCCACGTTGACGATGGTACGGGTAAGGCACCGGCGGGTGTTCATGCACGCGGGACTGGTGGCCGCGTTATTCAATGTGCTCTCGATTACGGTGATGCATTTTTTGCTCACTTCCACCGGCTCCGGCACTCGGGAATTGGCCTATGAAGTAGTTTTTGGGGTAATCAGTGGCATTTTATCCTCTGTCCTGACGCTGGGGTTACTACCGTTTTTGGAAACTGTATTTGGCATCGTGACCCATATGGGATTATTGGAACTTGGCAATCCGAATCATCCATTACTTCGAAAGTTACTGCTCGAGGCACCCGGGACTTATCACCACAGTCTGATTGTTGGTAACCTGGCAGAATCTGCGGCGCAGGAAATAGGCGCAGACCCGTTATTGTGTCGTGTTGGCGCTTATTATCACGATGTGGGAAAAATGAAGCGCCCCCACTTTTTTATAGAAAACCAATTTGCCGGAGAAAATCCGCATGAAAAGATTGCGCCTAATCTTTCCTGTATGATTGTGACAGCTCACGTCACAGACGGAATTGAAATGCTACGCAGTTATAAATTGCCGGAACCTATCATCGACATCTGCGCAGAACATCATGGGACGACGGCGCTGTGGTATTTTTACAACAAGGCGATGGAGCTGGATAAGCACCATGTGCCCAATATTGACCAGTTTCGTTATCCGGGACCCCGTCCACATTCGAAAGAGGCGGCAATTGTTATGGTTTGCGATGGCGTGGAGGCATCAGTACGTTCTCTGAAACAGCCGACACCAACGCGAATGGAGAGCATGATCCGCAAGATCATCAAAGACCGCTTGCAAGATGGCCAGTTTGACGAGTGTAATATTACGCTGGCAGATTTGGAGCGAATGGTCAGTTCCTTTATGCGCACCTTGCAAGGAGTCTACCACGAACGGATTGAGTATCCAAAAATCACGAATGTGGTAGAGTTGAAGGCAAAAAGCTGATAACTGGTGAGTGATGACAAAATGGGCCAACCCGAAATGGAAGTGGAGATTCGCTGGGAATTAGAGCCTGGTGGAGAGATATCCACGATGGAAGCTGAGCGGATCATCCGGACAGTCTGTTTGACGATTGCGGATAAAGAGGAGCTGGATTCCTCAGAAATTTCCGTCTCGCTTGTAGATAACGAGGAAATTCAGGAATTGAACCGACATTATCGAGGGATTGACCGTGTGACGGACGTATTGTCTTTTTCACTCCTCGAAGGGGATGAGCCTGAGGTTTGGGATGAAGAATCGCCGGTCGCGCTAGGGGATATTGTGATCAGCTGGCCAGTCATGTTGGCGCAGGCAAAAGAATATGGCCATTCCGCTGCACGTGAACTCGCTTTTTTGACTGCACACGGATGTTACCACCTGCTTGGTTATGATCACGAGACGCAGGAGGATGAAAAAGAAATGTTCGCTCTGCAAGAAGAAGTGTTGACCATGCTAGGCATTACTAGATAGCGATGAGAGGCTTGATCCAAAGTTTTCGTTACGCGCTGGAAGGGATGGCTTATGCCCTGCTGACACAACGAAATATGCGGATTCATTTTACAGCGGCACTGCTTGTGATTCTACTTTGTGCATTGCTGCAAGTAAACACCTATGAAATCATCGCTGTGCTGTTTTCTGTGGCACTGGTCATTGCACTGGAGTTGGCCAATACGGCTGTAGAGCGGGTGATTGACCTGCTTGTAGAGGAAAGGCGCCATCCTTACGCAAAAATTGCCAAGGATGTGGCCGCAGCGGCGGTTTTTGTCGCTTCAGTGAATGCGCTCTTTATCGCGTATTTTGTTTTTTACGACAAACTGTATCCGATCGAATTCAGGAACTGGTCTGCCAGTTTTCGACCGCCATACATTGGAGCATTTCTTATTGCGTTAATTATTTTGTTGATTCTCATTGCCGCTTATGCGGTGATTATAAAGAACAAGCGAAAGGAAAAGGTGACTCGTGGATCTTGAAAAGCTGGTGAGCGCGGCAAAAGCCGCCAGGGATAACGCCTATGTGCCTTATTCCCATTTTGCCGTCGGGGCAGCTCTAGTTGCAGACGATGGGCAAATTTATACGGGCTGTAATGTAGAAAACGCTTCATTTGGATTGACGAACTGTGCAGAGAGAACGGCTATTTTTCAAATGATTGCAAATGGCGCCAAAAAAATAGTGGCAATGGCGGTGATTGCTGAAGGTGATCGACCGGTATCGCCCTGCGGCGCTTGCCGTCAGGTGATGGCTGAATTCAGCGAGTCGGATACGCCAGTCATGCTGGCTACTATTCAGGGGCAAACTATGGAAACCACCATCGGGCAACTGTTGCCCTACGCTTTTGACAAAGGAGATTTTCACGAGCATGCCTGATAAAAAATCTGGCTTTATCGCGGTGATTGGAAAGCCTAACGCGGGTAAATCGACACTCATGAACGCCATTCTCGGCCAAAAAGTGGCCATCATGTCAGATAAGCCGCAGACGACAAGAACGCTCATTCGGGGAATACTGACCCGAGAGGAAGGTCAACTGGTGTTCCTCGATACACCGGGCATTCATAAACCTCGCCACCGCCTCGGGGAAGTGATGAACGAGGTCGCAGAAGAAGCAATGCATGAAGTGGATGTGCTTTTGTGTGTCGTGGATGCAACGGTAGGTGAAGTGTATCGGCACGAGGAAATTATTAACAAAATCAAGAAAGCGGGTCAGCCTGCCATCCTGGCGCTCAATAAGGTCGACCTGATGGCCAAGGAACAATTGCTGAAGCTGATCGCCGATTATCAAGAGGCCTATGATTTCCTCGAAATTATTCCTGTATCCGCCAAAACGGGAGACCAAGTCGAGAAGCTGGTGCAGCTATTGTTTCACCACGCATCAGAGGGGCCATACTATTATCCCGAAGGCGTCGTGACCGATCATCCGGAAGCATTTCTGATGGCAGAATTAATTCGCGAAAAAGTGTTGCTATTGACTCATGAAGAAATTCCACATTCTGTGGCTGTGCAGATTGAGCACATGGAATTTCGCGAAGACAACAAGGTATTGTACGTCCATGCCATCATTTATACTGAACGGGATTCCCAAAAGGCGATACTCATAGGCAAGGAAGGCAAACTTTTAAAACGCGTGGGGACGCTGGCGCGAAGAGATATGGAAGGCCTTTTTCAACGCAAGGTCTTTCTTGATTTGTGGATAAAGGTAAAAAAAGATTGGCGCAATCATGAACACTTAATTCGCAGTTTTGGTTTGGAAAGGGATTAGAACTGCTTCCAAAGAATCTCTGTATAGTGGAAAATCCTTTTGTGCCATGCTAACTTTGCGGACAGCAACGCAGAAAGAAGGAATGCAGGCCATGCGGGATTTTTTTTGGAATTATTTCTATCTCACTGGAGAGATCGACGTCTATCTTCTATACAAACGACATGAGCAGGATCTGACTGAAAGGAATTCGCATGCTTATTCGTGAACGAGCTTTTGTATTAAAAACCATACCCTATCAAGAAGGAAATTTAATTGTCACACTTTTGACAGAAAAAAATGGCATTCGCAGAGCGATCGCGCAAAAGGCGCAAACTTCTAACCACCCGCTTCATGCCGTTTGTCAGCCTTTAGTGGAGGCTGACTTTTTGTTGAATATATCAGGTGGCGGACTTGCCTCGATGTTGCAAAGTGAAGTGAAGAATTTCCATAGTGAGGTGCGTTTCGACCTTGTGAAATCAGCTGTCGCAGCAATATTCGCAGAGTGGTTGATACAAGCTGGCGGTGAAGAGGGGTTGACGTTTCCGTCGCAGTCTTTTGCCTGTTTTCGAAGTGGAGTATACTGGCTTGCAGAGTCGCGCGAAAATCTGATCGTTGCCTGTTTGCGTTTCTTGGTGTGTACCATTTCGGAAGCGGGAATTGCGCTTGATCCGGATGAGTTTGGCAGGTGGTCGCTTTCTAAAGCTGCGACAAGCCTGCTTGAAGAAGTACTGATTGGCGACGTTTGGAAAGAACTGAACGGATATTCCCAAGATGTAGCCCTGGAACTTGTTAATAAATTGAGTGCATGGATTTATGATCAAACCGGTATCGTGTTAAAATCATTAAAAATTGCCTTGCAATTATCCATCGACACAACGAGTAGTTACCAATTGGATGAGAAGCGTGGAGAGGAGCGATAATGTGCTGGATTTTCAGACCATGATACTTAAATTGCAAGAATTTTGGGGGGCACAAGGTTGCCTGCTCGTGCAGCCTTATGACGTCGAAAAAGGGGCTGGAACCATGAACCCGATGACGTTTTTGCGGGTGCTTGGTTCAAAACCTTGGAATGTCGCATATGTGGAACCATCGAGGAGACCCGTCGACGGCAGGTATGGAGATAATCCGAACCGACTGTATCAGCATCATCAGTTTCAGGTGATCTTAAAACCGTCTCCTGCCGATGTACAGGATAAATACCTGGAATCGTTGAAAATTCTGGGGATTGACGCAAAAATGCACGATGTTCGCTTTGTGGAGGACAATTGGGAAGCACCTACTCTTGGCGCGTGGGGGCTCGGTTGGGAAGTTTGGCTTGACGGGATGGAAGTGACACAGTTTACGTATTTTCAACAAGTGGGTGGAATTGAAGTACGTCCTGTTGCCGTGGAAATTACATATGGGTTAGAAAGGCTCGCGTCCTACATTCAGGATGTGACCAATGTATACGATCTCGTCTACGCACCAGGTGTTACTTATGGGGACGTGTTCAAGGCAGCGGAATACGAGCATAGTGTCTATACGTTTGAAGTGTCCACCGCTGAGCGGCTGTTCCACTTTTTTAATGAATATGAAAACGAGGCCAAACTTGCGATGGCTCGTCAGCTAGTGTTACCCGCCTATGATTATGTGCTCAAATGCTCCCATGTATTTAATCAACTGGAAGCGCGAGGTGCGATTTCTGTCACGGAGCGCACGGGATATATCGGCCGGGTGAGAAACCTGGCGAGGCAAGTAGCACAAAGTTATCTGGCGACAAGGGAGGGCGTGGAAGCGTGAGTGAAAAGAGTACGGCAGATTTTTTACTGGAAATTGGCACAGAGGAAATGCCGGCACAGTATGTCAACCTGGCTGTGGAACGCTATCGGGAGATTTTTACTAGTTTTTTTGAAGAAAACGGCCTTCAGTTTGAAATATTGAAAACCTATGCTACACCTCGTCGTTTGGGCTTCTTGTTCATGGCCTTATCCGCTCATCAAAGCGATCGCACTGAGGAGGTGCGCGGTCCTGCAGAAAAGGCGGGCAAAAATCCCGCAGGGGAATGGACGCAGGCGGCGCTCGGCTTTGCCAGGTCACAAGGGATTGCAGTGGATGACTTGATCATCAGGGAGACCAATTCCGGTCCGTACCTTTTTGCCATCAAGTACAGCAAAGGGCAGGCCACGAAAGACTTGCTAGGGGCGCAGTTGCCAATCTTACTGGCATCGGCTGATTGGCCGAAAAGCATGCGTTGGGGCAGCGTGGAATTGAAATTTATCCGACCCATCCGCTGGGTGCTGGCGCTTTTTGATGATGAAGTGATCCCCTTTTCACTGGCGGAAGTGGAAAGTGGTACGGTCACGTACGGCCATCGCACGTTGGCACCTGAGGCGGTACAGGTCGGGAACCCGGGCGAATATGAATCCCTGCTGGAACAAGCGTCCGTTCTTGCCAACGTAGGGCAGCGAAGAGAAATGATTGCGAACCAGGTTTCTATACTGGCTAAAGCGCATGGATACACTGCTCAAATCGATGAGGATTTACTGGATGAGGTGACACAACTCGTCGAATATCCCACCGCGTTCATCGGGAGTTTTGAAGAAAGCTTTCTGGCCATTCCAGACCGTGTCATCATTACTTCGATGAAAGAAAACCAACGGTATTTTCCGGTGTTTGATTCAAAAGGGAATCTTGCTTCACGCTTTATCGGGGTGAGAAACGGCGGCGATAAGAACCTTGCCCAGGTGGTAAAGGGCAATGAAAAAGTGCTGTCGGCAAGGCTATCAGATGCGAATTTCTTCTTTGCGGAAGACCGAAAAGTGTCGATTGACGACTTACAAGCTAAGTTAAAGACGATGACCTATCAGGACGAACTTGGCAGTGTATATGATCGTGCGACGCGGATTGCAAGGATCGCAGGCGGTATTGCCGAGGTGCTACAAGTAGCTGACATGGTCCATCAACAGGTGATAACAGCTGCGAAATATTCCAAATTTGACCTGGGGACGCATATGGTCTATGAGTTTCCTGAACTTGAAGGATATATGGGCCGTATTTACGCCAATTTAATGATCCATGATGAAGCGGTGGGGCATGCGATCGAAGAGCAGTATTTTCCTAAAGGGGCAGGTGCGCCAATTGCCGAAAGCCTTCCTGGGAAAATCGTCGCCATCGCGGATAAAATGGAGCGTCTAGTAGGCGGATTCGCAACGCTCGGCATGCCTACTGGGTCTCAGGATCCCTACGGGCTTCGACGCGCTGCAAACGGCATTGTCCGCACACTGGCTGAAGGAAGCATCGATCTTGGACTGGACGCGGTGGTGGATATCACAATGGCAGTGATGGAGAACGATCCTTCAGTTCATGCAGCAATTGATGCCTTATTGAAACAAGACGTCTTGTCATTTTTGACTACTCGTTTCAAGACGTGGCTCATCGATAAAGGGTTACCGGGAGATGTGGCGGAAGGACTCGTCTCCGTTCGGCCTTACGCTGTGCTTGAGGTGGCCACGATTGCGGATGGTGTGGCCGGGCAATTGGCTCAGGGCGGGTTCAAAAGACTGGTGGAGTTGTCAAAACGGGTCAGGAATATTCTAGCGAAGCAAACCATTCCCCACCTCTCGATGGAATCAGTGCAGTGGGAAGAGACAGCGGAGCGCGTGTTGTATGAGGCGACACAATCTGTGCAAATGCGGGCAAAAGAGGCACTTGTGCAACATGATGCGGTTGTGGCCTTAAAGTCAATGCTCGAACTGGAAGAACCAATCCATTCGTTTTTCAACGAGGTCATGGTGATGGATGAACGCGAAGATGTCAGGGCGCGCAGACTGGCGCTCCTTTTAAGTGTTCAAAACACGCTGTCCATGGTGCTTGATCTCAGTCAAATTGTCTTGTCTTAGTGATATAATGAGAACAGGCTGTCCACCTCATGCGGTTGGTGAGCGGACAGCCCTTTTTTACACATTGAAACGATTATAAGGGTAACGAATTATAGTGCGCAAAACTGTAATCGGAGAAGAGAAAAACAAGTGCCACTCCGACGCCAAGCCAGAAATAACGGTTGCGAAACATGGAGCGATTGATGGAGAATGATTTCGCTTTTTCAAGTGAAAACCATTTGCCTGAGATGATTCCTGCGGCAAACATGAGGATAACGGCTTCAACCAAACGTAAGATGGTGTGCAAAGGGCGCGCATTCCTTTCCGGTAAGCGTAATAGAGCATTGAAACTATTGTAACACGGGAAGTAAAACAGCTTCAACGATACTTTATGCGACAGGGGTGAGTTCGATCCAACTGAGTGACAGACAAAAGCAAATCATCTCTATTGTTCAGCAGCAAGGCCCAATCACAGGAGAGAAGATTGCCGAAGAGTTGTCTTTGACGCGAGCCACCTTAAGACCAGACTTAGCCATCCTTACCATGGCAGGATACCTCGACGCCCGCCCGAGAGTGGGGTATTTTTATGCCGGCAAAGAGGCTGCCAATCTGGTGGGCGAATTGCTAAAAAAAGCGCTGGTGAAGGATTACAAGGCGGTTCCAGTGGTCGTCCACACCAGTACCACCGCATATGACGCAGTGGTCACCATGTTTCTGGAAGACGTGGGGACGCTTTATGTGGTCAATGAAAACGGGATTTTGGCGGGCGTGGTTTCGCGCAAGGATTTGTTGAAAGTGGCGATTGGCCATCCCCATTTACAAGGGGTTCCGGTCTCGCTTGCAATGACGCGGATGCCCAATATCACGACAATCCGGTTGGAAGATACGATGTATGACGCAGCCAGAAAATTAATTTCAGCACAGGTGGATTCGCTGCCTGTGGTAAAGGAAGCGAACGACAGTCAGTGGGAAGTCGTGGGGCGAGTGACCAAAACGACGGTGACTAGACTGTTTGTAGAATTAGGTGAAAACATAGAATGATCGCTTTGACGAAGAAAGGATGATGACTGGTGAGTGAATTTCCCTCCATCGTGTTTGTGGTCTCGGATTCCGTCGGCGAAACTGCAGAATTTGTCGTTAGGGCGGCAGCCAGCCAATTTGACCACAACAATTTTGAAATTCGCCGCATGTCCTACGTGGACACCTCCGAAGCGATCAAAGAAATTGTCAGTTCCGCCAAAGAGGTGGGCGGATTTGTTGCATATACGCTGATCCTGCCGGCGCTTCGGGAAACCATGCGTAAAGAAGCGGAATCCATGGGGGTTCGAGCGGTTGACATCATGGGCCCGATGATGAATGCGTTTGAAGATGTGTTTAGTGCTACTCCCAAACTTCGCCCTGGTCTGCTTCACCAGTTGGACGACGACTATTTCCGCAGGGTGGAAGCCATTGAATTTGCCGTGAAGTACGATGACGGCAGGGATTCCAGGGGGCTTTTTCGGGCGGACGTGGTACTCGTCGGCGTTTCGCGAACTTCGAAAACGCCGCTCAGTATGTATTTGGCTCATAAAAAAATACGTGTCGCCAATGTTCCACTTGTCCCAGAGGTGCAACCGCCAACTGAGTTAAATGAACTGCCAAGAGGCCGCATCATTGGGCTTACCATTGACGATGATGAACTTATCCAGATACGCAAGGAACGTTTGCGTTCCCTTGGGCTGAATAGCGATGCTAGTTATGCGAGCTTAAAACGGATACGGGACGAACTTCATTATGCAGAGAGCATTATGCAACAACTGGGGTGTCCTGTCATCGACGTATCCCGCAGGGCAGTGGAAGAAACAGCCAGCATTATCCTCGGGATCATCAGGCATCGCCCTTAAGCATAAAAAAGAAGAGGAATGGCGGAAGGATTTTTTTCATATTCCAGCGTACATCTATATAAGCAAGAAAGTGCAGAGGTTTACTTCACAGCGTTGCGTGAGAAAATAAAAGGCAGACACGCATTTAAAACATCGCGTTCAGGATATTTTTTCACACAAGACGGAAGGAAAATGTAGAACTTTGGCGAAATAATTCTACTATAAGCGAAAGGAACAACCGCTACCAGCGTCAAATAGCTTTTCGACAAAGGAGGGGAGTTCCATTCTACATGCGTATACCAGAAGAGTTTATCGCCCTTTTGCGTGAAAAGGTCGACATCGTAGATGTCGTATCCGAATACGTCCGACTCAAACGCAGCGGAAGGTCTTATGTAGGACTCTGTCCGTTTCATTCAGAGAAAACCCCTTCGTTTCATGTCACACCAGGCAAAGGGTTTTACTACTGTTTTGGCTGCGGCGCGGGTGGGACGGCAATCAATTTTCTCATGGAAATGGAGCAACTGACGTTTTATCAGGCAACAAGCAAATTGGCAGATAAATACAATTTGGCAATGCCTGCTGTCATTGACGACGCGCAACATGGTGATGGCGGACTTCGCAAAACGCTACTTTCCGTCCATGAACTTGCAACGAAGTACTACAACCATATTCTAATGAATCTGGATGCGGGAATGCAAGGTCTTTCCTATTTTTTGAACAGAGGATTGACAAAAAAAACCATAGTGCAGTTTCAGCTTGGCTATGCGCCAAAGGAAGAACGCCTGCTAACTAATTTTTTGCTGAAACGAGGTTTTTCTGCTGACGATCTGATTCAATCGGGAGTTGCCCAGGTGGGGATTACCGGTGAATTAAGGGATCGCTATCGCCATCGGGTGATGTTTCCCATTTGGGATCTACAGGGAAGAGTCATCGGTTTTGGCGCCAGAACTTTAGGAGATGAGCAGCCAAAGTATTTGAACACGAGCGAAACGGAACTTTTCCATAAAGGAAGGGTTTTATACGGAATTGCTAAAGCGCGGCAAAAAATCCGTCAAACGGGTCAGGCGATTTTGCTTGAAGGCTACATGGATGTGATCTCCTTTCATCAACATGGCATAACGAATGCGGTAGCGGGGCTGGGAACCGCACTGACGCCGGAACAGGCGGGATTGATCAAACGTGTGGCAGAAGAGGCGCTGCTTCTATATGATGGCGATGCCGCAGGGCAAAAAGCATCCATGCGCTCGCTTCAGGTATTGAAAGAGGCGGGAGTAAACGTCCGTGTGATCGAGATGCCAAACGGCAAAGATCCGGATGAATGGATACGCGAAAACGGCGCAGAAGCCTGGCGCGAACTGATGGATAAAGGGAAACGTGCGCTGGCGTATCAATTGTCGCAACTGACTCATGAACACCCGGATCACATGGGGCGCGGAAGAATCGAGTATATTCGAGATGCGGTGCTTGTCATTGCAAAAGAGGAGAGTTCGATAGAGCGGGAAGCTGCACTCGAGTCTTTGAGCAAAACATACAATATGCCAATTTCCGCACTTCGCGAAGATCTGTCCAAGCAACTGGCGGTGCAACTTAGAAAACGTGGCACGGATAAGACAGGGAAAACGTGGAATACTTTGAGCCGTATACCTGCGGTAAAGGACAACGAAACACAAGCTCCTCTTGATGGAAAAATAATAATTTCTGAGAAGCAGTTGCTTACGTATATGTTACTTGATGCTGAGCTAGCAAAGCAAGTGCAACAGCGGCTCAAAAATGAGTTTTCTGTGCCGATACACAGTGCCTTACAAGCCTATTTATATCAGTTTTACATGGACCATGACAAGTCGGACCCGGAACTTTTCTTAAATTTTCTGGATGATCCTAATTTACTTGGATTTGCAACGAGCCTGCTGCAAAAAGCCAGTGATGAAGGGTTAGATACTCGTCAGCCTCAACAAGAAATTGAAGACTACATCCAATGTTTGATCGGCGGAGAACTAGAGAAGTCCATGCAGGAGGTGGTGGAAAAATTGAAGATGGCCACCGAGCGTGGAGAAGTAGAGGAGATGCGGCAACTGGGGGATCAACTTTTGACACTCAGAAACAAGTGGAGTGAGATCAATCGGCACGTGGTCCGTTTGGGGACGTTTCAGGAATGAAAGGGGGAGCGAAGGTGAGTAAAGAAAGACAGGATGATACACGGTTAGGGGAAACGCTTGAGGATGTTAGAGATCATCTTCTCTCCTCGGGTAAAAAACGGGGATTTTTGAATTACCAGGAGATTGTGACACGGATGGCTTCGTTTGATTTGGAAAGCGACCAAATTGAGGATTTTCTAGATCAGCTTAGCGATCATGGGATCGAGGTACTGAATGAAACCGATGACCTGGACGAGGATAATGATGAAATTGAGGAAATGGAAGAGCAGGAAATGTCTGATGACAATCAACCGGACGAAGAGTTTGACCTCAATGACCTCAGCGTGCCGCCTGGTGTAAAGATCAATGATCCAGTGCGTATGTACCTGAAAGAGATCGGTAGAGTGCCGCTTTTGTCTGCGGAAGAAGAGATTGAGCTCGCAAAGCGCATTGAAGATGGCGATGAAGAAGCGAAACGCCGTTTGGCGGAAGCCAATCTTCGTCTCGTGGTGAGCATTGCAAAGCGCTATGTGGGAAGAGGGATGCTTTTTCTTGACCTGATTCAGGAAGGCAATATGGGGTTGATAAAAGCGGTGGAGAAGTTCGACTATCGCAAAGGCTATAAGTTCAGTACGTATGCCACGTGGTGGATTCGCCAGGCGATCACAAGAGCCATTGCTGATCAGGCGCGTACCATTCGCATCCCGGTCCACATGGTGGAAACGATCAACAAACTGATCCGGATTTCCAGGCAACTGTTGCAAGAATTGGGCCGTGAGCCAAGTGCCGAAGAGATTGCACAGGAAATGGATATGAGCCCGGAGAAAGTGCGGGAGATTCAAAAGATCGCGCAGGAACCTGTGTCACTTGAAACGCCGATTGGCGAAGAAGACGATTCCCATCTTGGCGATTTTATTCCTGATGAAGATGCGCTGGCGCCTGCTGATGCAGCAGCGTATGAGTTGTTGAAAGAGCAGTTGGAAGATGTGCTAGACACACTGACTGAGCGCGAAGAGAATGTGTTAAGGCTTCGTTTTGGCTTGGACGACGGGCGAACGAGGACGCTCGAAGAGGTGGGCAAGGTGTTTGGCGTTACACGTGAACGCATTCGCCAAATTGAGGCAAAGGCGTTACGTAAATTGCGCCATCCCAGCAGAAGCAAGCGATTGAAAGATTTTCTCGAATAAAAACACCCGCAGCTGCTCATCTTGCAGCTGCTTTTTTTACTGGTTAGGTTAATGCGACTGAATTGACCGACTGATCAGTCGTCGGAATTGAATGCTGAGGAGAAAAAAGCTTGGTAAGGAGTAATGGGCAAGAACTGTCTGAGAGGTTGAAAACCATTGTTCAATTGGTTTCACCGACAACCTGTGTGGTCGATATCGGTAGCGATCATGGGCTCGTCCCACTTGCTTTAATGGAAAAAGGGAAGATGGACAAGGTGATTGCGGTTGAAGTGGCTGAGGGGCCTTTTTTTACCGTTAAGCGTGCATTTGAGCGTTCCGTATATCATGACCGTTTGGAAGCGCGTTTCGGAGACGGACTGACCCCCATTTCGCAAGGAGAAGCAAATGGAATTGTCATTGCGGGCATGGGTGGCAAGATGATTTGGAGAATCCTTACCGGCAATGAAGCACTTAGTATTTTGCATTTTGATCTGCCGGAACTGGTGTTGCAACCCATGGAGGATTCCGGGTTGGTCCGTTTTTTTGCGAGCCTCACCGGATATCAGGTCGTTGAGGACTTGTGGATTCGTGATCGCGGATTGACCTATAATTGTATGAAACTGCTACCTCCAACATCGCTGACTGTTGTCGACTTTGAGAAGGCGTACAGGAATTATCCTCAAATACCTGTCCCGGATAGAATTGAGTTTGACTTTGGTAAAGCTATTAACCGATCTGATGATGCGATCTTTGTCGAGTTTTTACAATCTGAAATGTTGAAAATCAAGGGAGTCATAAAGCAGCTGGAGAGGGCCAGATCAGAGGAAGCATTCGCAAAAAAGAATCAATGGCAAGCCTATCTTGATTTTGTTCAAAAAATCAGGCGTAACATACGATGACCTTCCGATAATGGGAGACATTACATTTGAATTGAAGTAAAAAATGTGTTTCAATAGATCAGTTAAGGAAGGAAGCTGGGTAATCGCTGGCGCAGTATCGAAAGATCGCGCGAGAGGAAAGTCCGAGCTCCAACGGGCAGGGTGCTGGGTAACGCCCAGTGGGAGTAATCCTAAGGAAAGTGCCACAGACATGGAGACCGCCGATGGCCAAATGGCACAGGCAAGGATGCAACGGTGCGGTAAGAGCGCACCAGCGGTGCGGTGACGCATCGGCTAGGTAAACCCCACCTGGAGCAAGACCGGATAGGAATGCGATACGGCGGCCCGCTGTGCATTCGGGTAGGTCGCTCGAGCGGATTGGCAACAATTCGCCTAGATAGATGATTACCACCTCACGCGTGCGAGGCTGATCGAAGCCGTTATCAGCACAAGAGGAACAAAACTCGGCTTACAGGCTTACCTTCCTTAGTCGAACCCCCTGCATGAATGCTCATGCAGGGGGTTCGTCGATAGATGAAGCTCATTATATTTGGATCAGTGCGCCGCCCCAGATCAGCCCTGCGCCAAACGCGACGAGCAGCAGCGTATCCCCTTTTTTGATCTTGCCCGCTTTCATGTTGGCATCGATGGCGATCGGAATGGTGGCGGAGGAATTGTTGCCTACATACTTGATGTTGCTGATCACTTTTTCCTCCGGAACATCCATGTTCTTCGCTACCGCATCGATAATGCGTTGATTGGCCTGATGAGGAATGAGAAAGTTAACCTGATCTACGGTATATCCACTCTTATCCAATACTTCTCTCGCTGTTTCGGACATGACAGAAACGGCAAGCTTGAAAATTTTGGGGCCATCCATGTACATGGTAGTTTTTTGTTCTTTACTCGGGTTAAACGGATCGAGGCTGCCACCGCTTGGGATCAGCAGACTCTGCACATGTTCCCCATTAGCGTGCGTAGCTGTGTAAATGATGCCGATGTCATCGTTTTCGCTACGGGATACCACTGCGGCTCCGGCACCATCAGCAAACAGAATGCAGGTAGAACGATCGGTGTAATCGGTAAAGCGAGAAAGGGTATCCGCGCCAATCACCAGGATGTTTTGGTACATGCCTGACCGAATGTACTGATCGGCAGTTTGGAGCGCAGTGATAAACCCTGCACAGGTAGCGTGAATGTCCATCACACCTGCGTTTTTAAGGCCAAGACGGTGTTGGACGAGAGCTGCAACCGGTGGGAAAAGGTAATCTGGGGTTTCCGTGGCGACAATGATCATTTCAATGTCTTCAGGTGCAATGCCAGCCTGACTCATTGCGTTCCTTGCCGCTTCAGCCGCAAAATCAGAAGTGGCCTCGCCAGGGGATGCGATGCGACGCTCACTGATGCCCGTTCGGGAAGTGATCCAGGCATCAGAGGTTTCTACCATTTTCTCCAAATCTGCATTTGTCAGTCGGTTTTGAGGAAGGTGAGAACCGATTCCTCTTATTATTGATCGATACAAGAACAAGACACCTCCAGGTTAGGTGGGTAAAAGGTTATATGCTTATTATAATATATAACCTGGTCATAATAGTAGGTCATATTCGAAATTTCAAAAATCGGGTATAATTATTGGGTGTAGCTAATGAAAAAAGGGGTGTTCAACCATGGATGATCAAGCAAAAAAAACGGCCTTGCGCGGCATTTCATACGGCCTGTATGTGGTCGGTGTCAAACAGGACGATGAGGTGAGTGCATTTACAGGGAATTGGCTGACACAAACCTCTTTTGACCCTCCGCTTGTCGTTCTTGGGGCAAAAAAAGGCACAACTTCAGAAGAGTGGATTGAAAGCAGTCAAGTGTTTAGCGTCAGCGTTCTTGAGACAGGACAAAAAGATCTGGCGATGGCGTTTTTCAAGCCGATACATCGTGTTGGCAACAAATTTGGCGATATTGCGTTCGAACAGGGGCCAACCACAGGATGCCCGGTATTGAATGATGCACTTTCCTGGTTTGAGTGTAAAGTGATCGATGTGAACAAAGCTGGAGACCATACAATTTTTATTGGCGAAGTGGTGAATGCAGGCGTTCATCGCGAAGGCAAACCGATGACACTTGCGGAGACAGGTTTTTATTACGGAGGATAACTCAATAATTGGACAATAAAGAGATGTAGGGAGAGAAACTGGGAGTGGAGATAGAAAATAGAGATGTCATATTGCGACTTTTGCATCAAAATGGACGTTTGTCCGCAGAAACAATTGCTTCGATGATTGGCGAAACCCCAGAAAATGTTTCACAAATGATCAAGGAAATGGAAGACGAACGGATCATTTTGCGCTATTCAGCCACCATCAATTGGGAGAAAGTCAAGTCTGAGCGGGTCACTGCTGTGATTGATGTCAAGGTGACACCACAGCGAGAAGTCGGATTTGACGCGATTGCAGAGCGGATCTATCGTTTTTCCGAAGTAAAATCAGTCGCACTCATGTCTGGTGCATATGACTTGCAAGTAGTGATTGAAGGAGATGATATTCGGGAAATCGCCCGATTTGTCTCTGAGCGGCTCTCCACGATTGAACACGTGATTTCTACCACCACGCATTTTCTCTTAAAAACCTACAAATCGGACGGCGTTATTTTTGATGATAACGAGGGCGATCGGCGTTTGGTGGTGGCACCATGACGGAACTGATCGATCGTTTGTCCAAAACTGTTCGAGATTTGCCTCCATCTGGGATCCGACGTTTTTTTGATCTGGCGAGTCAAATGCATGACGTTATCTCGCTCGGCGTTGGCGAACCTGATTTTGTGACGCCATGGCATGTAAGAGAAGCAAGCATTTACGCGTTGGAGAGAGGGTATACGTCTTATACAGCCAATTCCGGACTGATTGAGCTACGCAGAGAAATCAGCCGTTATTTGCGAAAATTTGAGCTGGATTATGATCCCGAAACGGAAATTCTCGTGACGGTTGGTGGCAGTGAGGCGATCGATTTGTCACTTCGCACATTGCTTGAACCGGGTGAAGAAGTGCTCATTCCCGAGCCGACCTATGTGTCCTATCGGCCGTGTGCAGTGCTTGCCGGAGGGACACCTGTCATGGTACCGACAGTGATGAAAGATGACTTTCGTTTGACGAGAGAAGCGCTCCTTTCTGCCCTGACGCCGAATTCAAAAGTGCTAGTGATGTCCTATCCTAATAATCCCACCGGTGCAGTAATGGGACCTGAAGACGTAAAAGACGTGGCGGATCTTGCGATCTCCCGCGATTTTTTTGTGGTGACCGATGAGATATACGCAGAACTTTCCTACGGGCAGGCACATGTCAGCGTTGCGGCGATTCCCGGGATGAAAGAGCGCACGATACTCGTCAGCGGTTTATCAAAAGCCTATGCCATGACAGGCTGGCGGGTCGGATACGTGGCGGCACCGCGCGAAATCATGCAGGAACTCATCAAAATACACCAATACACGATTCTCTGTGCGCCTGTCATGGGCCAAATGGCAGCAATTGAGGCGCTGCGAAACGGGGATGTGGAACGCGAACGCATGGTGGAAAGTTACAACGAACGCAGGCGCTTGATGGTAAATGGTTTCAAAAGAATAGGATTTGACTGTCACGAGCCAAAAGGCGCATTTTATGCGTTTCCGTCCATTGTCTCCACGGGACTTTCCTCAGAGCAGTTTGCCGAAGGACTATTGAAGGATGGCAAGGTGGCAGTGGTTCCCGGTCACGTATTTGGAGAGTCGGGAGAAGGCTTTATTCGCGCTTCCTATGCCACATCTGTCGAGCAAATCGAGCGGGCACTGGAGCGGATGGATCGCTTTGTGCATCATTTGCAGCCGCAAAAGGTATAGAACATGGATGAGCGTTGGCTGGACTATCTGTTTTATTTTAATGTGGAAAAAAATTATTTTGAGTGTCACGAGTATGGCGAGTCGCTCTGGTTAGACAGTGGACGGCCAGAAGCCTTGAAAGGAATGATCCAGGCAGCCGTCTGTCTCTATCACCTGGAAAACGGCAACATCAGAGGCGGCTATGCGATGTGGCTGCGGGCTAGACAATATTTGCAACCTGTAAGACCACACTACATGGGAATTGACGTGAACGGCTTAATCGATCAAATCAATGCGGTTTTTTATCGAGTTCCCAATGAATGGCGGGACAAAGTCGTATCGAGCCGGGATGTGGCAGCACTGATGTTGCCTGAGGTATTCATTCGAATCGTCGATGTGGATCTCGCGAACCGAATGGATGGTTTTTCACCTAGTGAATAAAAAGGGCGATGAGCATTCCGAAAAGTACTGCCACCGGAAAGGTAAATGCCCAAGCCACATACAGCTTGATCACCTTGGCTCGATTCAGATGATGATGGCGCAGGTCATGGCCCACACCGATCAGTGCGCTATCGATGGTTTGCGTGGTGCTGACAGGCCCTCCCAGCAACGCGGCCCCGATCACTACAAATACTGCGGTGGTCTGGATCGAGGCAACGTGTTTTGGCTTTAGTTCGTAGAAGGCGTGACCGATGGTTTGCGCGATCCGTCCACCGCCCAGTACGGCTCCGATAACCCAGATGATCGTGGACGAGACCACTAGCATCAACGTGATGTGAAAATGCGGCGAGATTCGTCCGATCACAAGTAGTGTGGCGGCAAGGCCAACCGCCTTTTCCGCGTCATTAGCGCCATAGGCGAGTCCTTGCAAAAAAGATAGCAGGTAAGATAGAGGGCGCCACCAGACTTCCCATTTGGATTCAAGGCTGTGGCGTATTTTTCGTTCTAGTTTGTACAAAAGTTCTCCAGCCAAAAAACCCAAGGTGACAGAGAGGATGATGGATAGGATCGTCATCCAAAGCCCTTGAAAGTGAATCGCTTGAAGGCCGAGTCTCGACCCGGCAGTTCCAATCAGGCCTCCTACCAGGGCCAGTGAGGTGCTGGTGGGAACGCGTATCACCCAACTCAATACCAGTGTGGCAAGTGTGGCTACCAGGGCCGCATTTAAGATGGATACATCCCCTGCATGCAATTGGATGATGTTGTTGCCAATGGTATCGGCCACACGAGCACCGAGCACAAAAGGACCTATCACAATACCCATTAGCAGCAGAAGGAAAGTGATCTTCCATCTTGTGCCGATATGCTCCACCAATCCCAGCAAGTTCCCGCCGTCATTCCAACCGGATATTCCCTGAAAAATGATCAGTAACAAGAAAGCGAAAGCCACGTTGGTTTCCCCATTTTACTCTTGATAGGACCGTACAATGTCAGAACTCCCAATTACACCTTGCGCCACATTCTCTTCATCTACCACCAGCAAATACGTGGTGCCAAGTTCGTTCATCAGTGTGCTCGCATCGCTCAAGGTGGCATTCGCCTGAATTCTCCCAATGACCGGTGGCAACAGATCTTGTAGTTTGGCGTTTTCTTTTCCGAGTTGAATATTTTCCAAAATCTGAGATCTCGCTACACTTCCAAGTATGAACCCATCACTGCCTTTTACGTTGACAAACCATTCCTTCGTTTTCTTGATGGTATTGAGCGCATCACGTAAAGAGATTCCACCATCGATCGTTAACCGGTCTGCATGCATGGCTTCTTTGACTAGTACTGACGATAAATGATCGGGATTGCGCTTGCGCAAGATGTCCAGCCCACGCCGTGCCAACTTCATGGTATAAATGCTTTCTCTGGAAATCTTTGAGGAAACGGCAGTGGCTATCACCGCTGCAAGCATCAATGGCAAAATGAGCTGATAGTTGCCCGTCATTTCAAATAGCATCACCATCGCGGTGATCGGAGCGTGTGCAGAACCAGCAAATACCGCCGCCATGCCAACGGCAGCAAATACACCGTCACTAACGGGAAGATGGGGGAAAAGCATCTTTAAGATCATGCCATAGGCACCGCCAAGCATAGAGCCCATAAATAGACCTGGCGCGAAAACCCCGCCTGACCCACCTGCGGCTAGTGTGAGTGAAGTCATCACTAACTTGAGGAATAGAAGCGCAATTAACATGCCAAGTACAAGGTGATTGACTAATGCTTTTTCAACTGTAGGGTAACCCACACCAAACAGTTGAGGAAAAAAGTAACCGATGATGCCGATGATAAGGCCGCCTGATGCAGGTTTAAGCCATTCTGGGATTTTTTTAAGCTTATCGTATAGATCTTCAAAGATAAACAAAACGCGGATATAGAAAACGCCATACAGTCCACCCAACACTCCGAGCAGGGCAAACAAGAACAGAATATAAAAATTGCCAGACACGGTGTAGTGGGGCAGTGGAAATGACGCAAAATTACCGAAATAGGTACGGCCAATGTCTGCAGAAATGACGGAGGAAATGACAATGGCGCTGACGTTGGTGAGTTCAAAGCTGCCAAGAATGATTTCAAACGCGAATAGCGCGCCGCCGATTGGAGCATTGAATGTGGCTGCGATTCCTGCCGCCGCACCGCATGCTACGAGTGTTTTGAGCATTCTTTCGCTCACTCCAAAGATTTGCCCAAACGTAGAGCCCCATGCGGAACCGATTTGGACAATTGGGCCTTCACGACCCACAGAGCCGCCTGAGCCAAGCGTGATGGCAGAAGCCAGCGCTTTCACCACCACAATGCGAGGACGAATGATGCCTTTTTTTTCAGTGATCGCCACCATCACTTCGGGAACTCCATGCCCTTTGGCTTCTCGGGCAAAAAAGTATACAATAGGGCCGACTAACAGTCCGCCGATGATCGGAACAAAGAAAGATCGGACGCCGTGGTAAGATGCCAACTGGAATTGAGTTTGATGGAAAAAAAGAAAAGTAAATTCTGTAATCATCCAGCGAAAAACGACTGCACCATAACCGCCGCCAAGTCCTATGATGGCTGCGTAAAGCAGAATGGTAATTGGTTCGGACAATACTTTAGTGATGGAACGGTTGACAGATGCGAGCATATTGATAAGGCCTCCAGAAAATCATCAAAAATAAAGACCGCAATCGGGAGTTTGCGGTCTCCTAAATACATTTTAATATAAAATCGCTATTTACAAAAGTTAATCTTAAGGAGGCTCTGTGACAAAGATGTCACAGATACACCGGTTCTTTTGGCGCTGATGCATTTACCCAGCGTTCAGGTAAACAGCCTTCCTGACGGAGAATTTTGTTAATCCAAACTCCCGCCTGAGCTCCTTCTCCAATAGCAATCATGGCTTGTTGTGTATGGGCTACAATGTCGCCAACTGCCCACACACCAGGTACACTCGTTTGCTTAGTGCGGGGGTCGACCACGATATGTCCGTTTGCCAATGTTTCTACTCCTAGTTTTTTCGCCAGTTCTGAATGGACACTATGCATACCGAGCGCAGAGAATACCTTATCACTCTCAATCACGGTTCCATCTTGCAGAATCACTTGCTCAACGCGTTCCCTGTCAGCACCCACAAATTCCTTTAGTGGGCTATGAAATACAGGAATATGGTAGTGTTCGAGTTGTTTTTGCAATTCTTCACTAATAACAGCGGTGGGGTCCACATTGACCACGCTGATATCTCTAGTCCAATTCAATAACATCAATGCTTTACTCGGTCCCGCATTGCCTTTTCCAACGACGACCACACGCTTATTCAACACTTCATATCCATCACAATCAGCACAGTAATAAATGCCATATCCAGCCCAGTGGTAAACGTTTGGCACTTCAGGATGGCGGTCCATGATGCCAGTGGAAATGACCAGTTTCCTAGTGCGCACCCTGTCGATTTGTTCTGTAATTCCCGCTTTATACTCTTTACGCCTTTGCGCTGAAACGGTAAATAAACCATCTTCGTCCCGCGAGACATCTGTGGCAATTTTTAATAAAAATTCTACGCCATATTGTTCCGCTTGTTGCTTCCCTTTTTTTAGCAATTCCATTCCAGATACCCCTTCAGGGTAACCGAGCATATTCATATATCTTGGCGTATAAAAGGTGCGACCCTTGCTGCGATCGATCACAAGGGTTTTCCAGCCATAACGTCCGGCATGGATTGCGGCTTGTAAACCACCCACGCCACCGCCGATAATCACTACATCGTACAAATTCTCCATGTTCATCCCCTGTATCGAATGTATTTTTTGGTTTCGATAACAGTATAGCACATAACGTTATACCCATAGGGGTATATTTTTAAAATTCATGTAATTGTCACAATTATCATGTTGAATCACTTATTTCGGAGGAAGACCAGAAGTACACCCACGACAAGCAGGATTAAAGTCGGGAGCAGATTGTGGATACCACTGAAAACCGTCAATAACAGCGCAGTGATTGTCGCGAGAAATGCGAGTCCTCGGCGCAATGTCGAGGAGGTGATGAGTCCGCTCCAATCTGCGGTTTTGTGAAAACTGACTGCGATAAATACGATGGCGTAAGGGATGAGGGCAGTGAGCGAACTTGCCGCAATGGCTTCTGAAAAAAGCGGTAGGAGAGCGACGACGGCGATCATCAGACCGATGGCGAATGGCAGTGATCGATGAAATTCACTATCGTGGTTTTTGAGTAGATGCGGTGCCGGAAGCAGTTCGTCACGAATTAAGGATTGCGTGAGCGATGAGGTGGAAATGATCCATGACAGAATCGAACTGGTCACGACGCCAACCGCTCCCCAGGCGATCACTTGTCCCAACCAGGGAGAATACTCGGCGCCAATCAGCACGAGCGGATTAGCGCTATTGGCGATGAGGCGAGTAGGAAGTGCCAGAATGGTTGAAAAAGCAACGAGGATATAGAGCACTCCTACCAAAGTGGACCCGATAAGCATTCCTCGGCCCAGTGTCAGTCGGCTTTTATAAGAACCACTGGGCACTGCGACCGCTTCCCAGCCTGAATAGGTCCAAAAAGCATAGAATGTGGCAAGCCACACTGAGCTTCCAAAATGAGGGTGAAGCATTTGCGATAAATGGACGCTTTCTGTACTGCTTGCAACAGTCAGCGCATGTCCTATTCCGTAAACTAGTCCCAACGTGATGCTTAGCACCAGCAATAATAACGTGATCATTGTGAGAATTCGTTGCACCATCATGCCGACATGGATGCCTTGTGCAGTGATGATCACAAGGATAGCCACAACGACCAAGCCGAAGAATGTAGAAAAAGGCAAATTCATTTGTGCAAACATATGAATGAGCGCCGTCAGTAGTGCGGACGATGCACCTAACGCGGACAACCAGAACGACCACGCGGCGAATAAGCCAAGTCGTTTGCTAACATGATCGCGCAAGAACACATAGGGACCGCCCGACTCTGCCAGTACGCCAGTCAGGTCGCTAAATGTCAGCGCCATCGGGAAACTCAGTATGACAATGAAAATCCATGCCCAAACGGCGTACGTGTTGGCAGTTTTCACGGTGAGGGCAAGGATTGTGAATATACCCGCTCCCACCATGCTGCTGACCGTCAACGACACCGCGTCCATCATGCCAAGTGTGCGTGTTGAAGAGGACCTATTTTTATTCATAGGGAGAATTCTAGCTGAACTAATGATGAAAATGCAAGCATTCTAAAGCGTTGGCTGATAAGGGATAGATTAGTAAAATTTCTTTGTACTTGCCTCTTCACGCAACATCTGTACGACCTCACGAAAACGTTCTGAATGAACTACTTCACGTTCACGAAGAAAAATGAGTCCATCCTGCAGATCTTTGTCATCGGTCAGGTCAATTAGCTTTTGATAGACTGAGCGGGCTTTTTCTTCTGCGGCGATATCTTCATACAAATTGGCAATGGGGTCACCTTTCGATGCGATGTACATGACGCTGAAAGGGACTCCATTGCCATCCGTGTAAAAAGGGTCATGGCCGTGATCGGCATAGTGCGCTCCAAGGCCGTGCGCCCTCATTTCTTCCGCGGTCGCTCCTTTGACAAGCTTGTGGACCATCGTGGCGATGATCTCCAGATGCGCCAGTTCCTCTGTGGCGATATCGGTCAGCATGGCAATCGCCTTGCGGTTTTTCATTCCGTAGCGCTGATTCATGTATCGAAGTGAAGCAGCTAACTCTCCGTCTGGACCGCCGTACTGTGTGATTAGATATTTTGCCATCCCGACGTCTTTTTTACTGACACGAACTGGATATTGCAAGCGTTTCTCATAGATCCACAACCCAATCTCCCCCTGCATAGGCACTTGCCTACAGCCTATGCCAGATGTTGCAGAAGGTGATTGGATCAACATCAGCGCAAATCGATCATCAGATCGCCAGGTAGGCGCATGCAGGGTCCTCAGCAAGCGGATTGCCACTATGGGCAAATGCCCTTGCCCTTGATCCGCCGCAAAGGTCTTTATAATCGCAGGTGCCACAGCGACCGCTGAATTCCGCATTGCGGATATGGTTCAACACAGGTTCTGTCCGATAGATGGAAGCGATGCTTTGTTCCCGAACTGAGCCAAGTGATAGCGGTAAAAATCCAGCTGGATACACAGTGCCATCATAAGAAACAAACACAATCCCTTTTCCGTCTCTAGTTTGACTGGTTTGCGCCTTGGGAGCTCCCTTTGCTACGCCAAGCCTCTGGATTAAACCAGAGGAAAGTTCGCGGTACAGATCTCCCAAATGATAATGCGACGCCACGCGCTCGGGTTGAATTTGCTGATTCATTTCGTCGCGTTCGCGCCACTTGATGATTCTCCTGAAAAAAGGACCTTCCACTGTGCGAACAACGAGGTCATAAGCGGAAGCATCATAGAGAAAATGGGCCACATCTTCGCATTCAGAAGGACTCAGTTCTTTGCTGTTCTGGCCTCGCCCCACATGAACAAGGAAAAATACTTCCCATGTTTCTACACCAATGGTTTTAAGGATTTCTGCAATCGCAGCAAGTTCATGGGCATTGTCGCGCATGACCGCAGTATTGACTTGAACGTGAAATCCAAGCGCCACCAATTGTCTTAATGCATCAAGCGTTTGTTCAAAATGACCGGGAATGCCCCTGATGGTTTCATGCGTTTTTGCAACGGCGCCATCAAGACTGATCGATACCATGCGAACCCCCAGTTCTTTCATTTGTTGCATTTTTTCCATTGTCAGATTGGGGGTGACACTAGGTGACATGGCAACAGGGATTTCCAGGCTTTTTGCGTAGGAAACAAGTTCCATGGCATCATTTCTCATGAGAACGTCGCCACCGGTCAGGATGAGGACAGGATAAGGCTTACCAAATTCAGTAAGCGATTGGATAAATCGCCTACCTTCTTCATGCGACAATTCGTCTGGAAGCGGTTCAGCCATCGCCTCTGCACGGCAATGCGCGCAACTTAATAGACATGCTCTTGTCGTTTCCCAAAATGCAAGGATCGGGCGTTCGTGATAATTAATGTTTCGCATCGGTTAATATTCACTTCTTCATGATTTTTTTTTGTATCGCTGTTACTTCATTTAAGTTAATCAGGTACAATGTGAAGAAGAAAGCGTTGAGCGGACTAGGGTATTAGTCTTTTTGGACTACAACTATGATGAATTGGCGAAATGATCGTTTTTGAAGGGAAGCGGTATCATTTGGGAAACCACTCACAATTGAAAAAGGCTGCAGAAATTCTACCAAGTGATTCAGCGATTACCTTTATTGATGCAAATGGATTTGTCACCTTTTACCGGGAAGTCAAGCGATTGCCGTTTACCATTCAGCTAGGCATGAGCGTATTTGACAAGGGATTTGCTGGATCGGTCACGGCACAAACTTGGCATGACAAGACATGGAAAGTTCGAGCAGGCAATCAGGAATTGATGGGCTTTCCCTATACCATCATCGCATTTCCGGTATTTGATGATCAATCATCTTTTTCTGGCGTCTTATCCATTGCATTCCCTGCAGAGTACAGTCAGGAAATAGATCGGCTGCAAAAAGATAATGAAATTTTGCAATGGCTGTTTCGCCTGTCTGATGTTCTTTTGTTTCTTGACAGTCCTTCAGAATTATGGCCACAGTTTCGGGATTTATTCATGCAGTTGATGCATGTGATTGGCGGATGTTATCTGTTTTTTTATGAAAGCAAACTACAGTCATCAGTTTGTTTTGGCAGAGTGCCAATTCACGATGACGATTTGGTAAGAATCAAAAATGACGCCAAAAACTATTTCCTTCAGCATCATTTGCAAGAGGTTCCGCTCACAGTTGAATTTGAAGGACAAACTTACCAATTGGAGCGCTATAACTTGTCGTTTGAAAATCACAGTGGGGAAATTGTGTATCTCATCCAATATGAAAGCAGTGCCAATCAAAAATTGATGAGATTTCTTCTGGATTATTATCGCATGGCGATTCAACTCATCAACCAGCGAAAGACGCTTCGGGATCAATTGGATTTTGATTCATTAACCGGGATTTGGAACCGCAGAGCGCTCGAAACGCATATGGAAGAGTATTTTATAAGTCAGAACGGTAAACCTGCGGTTTTTGTCCTCTTTGATCTGGATCAATTTAAGACACTAAACGATACAAAGGGTCACCAGGCAGGAGACCAGGCGCTCAAATCAGTCGCAATGTACATACGAAAAACGCTTCGAAAAGGGGATTTTGCGGCCAGACTTGGCGGCGATGAATTTGTGATGGTTTTGCAAAACACGACCTGGAATGAATGGTGGGTTCATCAAATGAGAATCATGATTGCGAAAAGCCCATTATCTGTTTATCACTTAGGGGTGACAGCTGGTATCGTCGAAATTCCTAGTGAGGCTTCCACTTATCAGGACGCATATCGACTTGCTGACCAGCGCTTATATCACGGCAAAAAAAAGGGGAAGAATCGGGTTGTGTTTCAACCCGATCAGCACGAATGGGTGTTTAACTAGCCGGTTTGGGTTGCTCTGTGATTACTCGTTGCGTCAAAACGGTAACCAAACCCTCGAACAGTACAAATGTATTTCTTGACATTATTTGAAATTTCCCCTATTTTGATGCGCAAGCGCTTAATGTGAGTATCGACAGTTCTTGTATCATCAAAAGAGCGATAGTTCCACACTTCACGCAACAGCTCTTCTCTACTGCACACTTTGTCAGTGTGTTCCGCCAGATACAACAGTAATTTGAATTCGATGGCAGTAAGGGGAACATATTTGCCCTGTACGTAAACTGATTTGGTTAAAGGATTAATTTCAATTTCAGGGAAACGGATGGCTGAAAACGTAACAATCGATGGATTAGCTTTTATCTGTGAACGTTTTAGTATGGCGAACACCCTCATTTCCAGTTCGTGCATTTGAAAAGGCTTTGCGATAAAATCATCAATCCCCTGCTGAAAGGCGTTTACGATTTGCCTTTCGTCTAACGGGTGAGACAAAAGCATGAGAGGACTTTCATAGGTACGGTGAACCAGCCAGCAAAATTCATCTCCTGCCATGTCGTGCAAATGATATTCTGCGATGACAAGATCGAAGTGTTCTGCTGATAATAAGTGAATCGCATCCTTAGCGTTAGGACAGGTTTTTACCGATAAATCATGCCGTTCTAGCGTAGAACGAATCATATGTCGTATGCGTTCATCAGGATCAGCAACCAGGACTTTCAATTGAGACGTCATCTACGTAACAGTACCCCCTCTCTTCGCTGAAATTAGAACATTTAGTGACGAAAGGATTTCCAATCTGTGAAATATACTATGCTTATTTCATATCATAAATCATTAGTTACTTCAATTGCTACTTGATAGAATTCTCACATCAACAAAATGACTAGGTTAACACTTGACAATGTTTTCGTGTATCAATGAAAATAGTTATATATCGACATATATCACATAGCGACTGTCAGGAGGTTATATAAGTGCCGGTAGAGATTGAAAATCACGGTGACAACATCATGGTCCAATTGAATGGACAAATGTATGTTCCAGACGCGGCAATGTTGAGAGAAAGATTGATGCAATTGGTGGAAAAGGGAGTTCGCAATGTCGATGTGAATATGTCAAGACTTGATTTTATTGATAGTGCCGGTCTTGGCGTTCTGATTGGCATCCATAAACGTTTAATTGAGCATGGGGGCCGCATGACCCTGTCAGGACTTCGGGGAAGCGTAAAGGAATTGTTTGCGCTGACAAGACTCGATAAAGTATTCGATATTAAGGAATAGGTGAAGTTTTAGACGCTTGGTGAGGTGAACTGGCATCAGTAGTCATTCTTTTTTTGCTTCTAGCGATTGGAACTGGACGTATTTGGAATATGCTCGAGACCCGATGGTAATCGCTAATGCGGAAGGAATCATTCTTTGGGTAAATCAGGCGTTTACAAGAGTAACTGGGTATGAACGGGGATTTGCGATAGGCAAATCAACGAGGATTTTAAAATCAGGTGTTCAGGACAAAAACTTTTATGAATCGTTTTGGAATTCGCTAATTTTAACAGGACATTGGTCAGGTGAGATTTGGAACCGCCGCAATGATGGTTCACTTTACCGCGAATGGCTGGAAATTTTCCCACTGGAATTGCCTGGCGACAATCGTTATTATTTCACTGTCTTTCAAGAGATCACGCATGAAAGAGAAATTTTATTAGATATACAGGTGGCAGGAAAGCTGCAGGCCTCGCTTGCGCCAACCCCATTGTTTGTGGAAAATTTATTCTATATAAACGCGGCACAAAAAGGATTATATTCGGTAACAGGCGACCTGTATGATTACTTTTGGATAGGGGATCGCCTGCTTTTTGGCTATATCGCTGATGTCATGGGTCATGGGGTGTCCGCAGCCATGCAGGTGGGAGCGATGAGAGTTCTGATCAGGGAAACCATCCACCAGTCGGCTACATTGGAACAGGCCATGGATCGCCTGAATACATCAGCGGGCATGTATTTGGCGAGCGGCACCTTTGCTGCTGCTTTTTGCTTTATTATGGATTTTGATACGATGAAGTTTCGCTATGTGTCTGCCGGAATCCATTCTTTCTACCATCAATCCGGTACTCAATTTCAAAAAATACAAGTGGAGAGCACGTATTTAGGCATCACTGACAACGGTGATTTCACTGAACATGCTCTCCAGTTACAACCAGGTGATAAAATCCTTTTAATGACAGATGGGCTATACGATTTGATGCCGTCCTCGCTGCAATCCATCGAGCTTAGCGCCACCAATCTTCGGGACGAATTCGAAACATTTCTCGGTCAATTTTTCCTCCATGATGATGTCACCATGATGATTATGGACTTAAGCTAGTGAATGTCTGTGAGAGGTGATGACTCAGGTCTGCCAAACAAGTACCCCTGTTGAATCACATATCCAATGGTTCGCAAAAAGTCGGACTCCTCTACGCTCTCCACTCCTTCGGCGATGCAGGTGGCATTCACGTGCTCTGCTGATTCGGCAACCCGTTTTGCGCATTCCTGTTGAAGAGGGGCTTTGTCGATGTTTCTGACATATAAGCGGTCGAGTTTTACGTAATCAGGATGAAATTGACGAATCCTTTCGATATTATTCATTCCTTTTCCTACATCATCCAGTGCATAGCTATAACCTTGGTCGCGGAAGTGATCAAGGATAGCGCGTATTCGGGTAAGGTCGTTGATGAGATCTGATTCTACAATTTCAAAAACTACTCGACCCGGATCAATGGATAAACGCTTCGCTTCTTCGAAAGTGGATTGCAAACATCTTTTCGGAGAAAAAATCGAGGAAGGAGAGAAATTGATAAAGATCTTGGAATTTGCGGGACATAGGCGACTTGCTCGTAGCGCTTCAATTCTGCAAAGACGGTCCAGATGGTACAACCTCCCTCTCTGTCTGGCCTCATCAAACAGTAATTCCGGAAGGATGACCTGACCATTTCCAATATAACCTCTCGCAAGGATTTCGTGGCTATGTAGGTGAAAAGCATTATCTTTCCAGTTGAAAATAGGTTGATAGACCATGGTCACCATTTTCGCTTGGATGACGTCATCAATCCAAAGTTTTGGACGCGAGATCAGTATTTCACTCCAGTGAACCTCACGCGTCATTCTCCATTCCTTGTTCTCCACATAATCTGCATAGTGAAAATGCCAGTCTTGTATGGAAAAATGTTCATTCCAGTAAGGAGCGAGTTCATTAAATTCCGATTCTCTAAATAAGCAGGTAAGTGAATCGCCCGTGGCTTGGGCATCCTGATAGAGATAAGATGGATCTGGAATCGCTTGTTGCACTGAATCCATATCGGGAAATTGTACGATTACTCCGTGCAATTCTTTTTCAACCGTGCTCAATGTGGAAGTGGACATGGTAAGCGCCCCTTTCTTGGATGAGGTAAGTCTATCGCTGATTCCGAGATCGTGTCAAACGTATGTATAACCAATAGTAAAAAATTATACAAAACTTCATACAAACGCTTGAACTTGCCGTAAATCAGCGGTAGTATAAATTAAAAAATGTTTGCGATTCGTGAATCAAGGTGGTTAAGTCATGGAACAGAGAGATTGGTATGGGATACGGCAGGTCGCACAAATTACGGGACTTAGCACTCAGTTGATCCGTAAATGGGAAGAGCGTTACGGAGCGGTAGAGCCGAAACGACTGGAAAACGGCTATCGGGTCTATAGCGCAAAGGATGTCATGCGCATCAAGCAATTGCAGAAATTAGTCTCTGAAGGCTATTCCATTCGCAATGCCGTTCTGTACATGGAACAAAACCATATCGAACATGGATTGGTACCTGATCGGGAGCAGGATAATTTGCAAGAGAGTGCTCCTCCTTATGCGACGAAACAGACACAGATGATGCAATACATGGATTTGATGCTTGCTTATGGGGAGCGGGGTGACAATAGCGGAATTCAGGATCTGCTTCAAAAAGTGTACTCGCAGCATGGGCTGAAATACCTGTCAGAGAATTTGTTGATGCCGTTTCTGCATGAAGTGGGGGAACGTTGGGAAGCTCATTTATGGGATGAATTTCAGGAACACATCTCCAGTTTGGCTGTTCGCGATTTTTTGATCAGACAGTACTCCTCTTTCATTGCGGCACCGGATGCGCCGCTTTTTCTCGCTGCATGTATTCCGGGAGAACGCCACGAAATCATGTTGCATCTGGCGATGCTTGAAGCAGCCATTAGGGGATTTAAGACATCATATCTTGGCATAAGCCCGGCGCCAAATGCACTTAGGGATGCCGTGGAATCTTTACGACCAAAAGTGGTGGCACTATCGCTTACCACCAGTGTCCCGGTGGAAAACAATCCTTTGCTGTTTGACGAGTTGGATCAGTTGGCATCGCGCTATCGGGATACCCGTTTTTACATTGGGGGTCATGGCGCTCACTCTTATTTTAACGGAAACTGGAAATGGCTTCGCTTTTCCGGAACTTTGGCTGCCCTATTTAGCGATATGGAAGAGTAGACATCTACAGTAGACTAATTTTGTTTGACTAGTGCTTTATGAATGCATTCCTACAGCAATTTTAGATTGCTGTTTTTTTTATGCTTGCTTTTTTTGTATAAAGATTGTTTAATTAGTGTTAAAGGATTGTACATAAGTTATACAGTTCTTTAGGGAGGTAATATTGATGATTGATATTGAGAGACATTTACTGGAGAATGAGTCCATTAGAATTGAATCTGAAATGATGGATTCTTTGAAAATTCAAGCAGCGGTGCGCATGATACTGGAAGCGGTTGGGGAAGACCCTGATCGGGAAGGTCTTGCTGAGACGCCTGAACGCGTAGCAAGAATGTACAAAGAGATTTTTGCAGGATTGCATGAGGATCCGAAAAATGTGCTTTCTGCCCGTTTTCAGGTCGGAGAAAGTGAAATGGTGATCGTGAAAGACATCTCTTTTTATTCGATGTGTGAGCACCACCTGTTGCCGTTTTATGGAAAGGCAAGTATAGCCTACATTCCTAGAGACGGAGTAGTGACCGGGTTGTCCAAACTTGCCAGACTGATTGACATGACCGCGAAGCGGCCGCAGGTGCAGGAACGCTTGACCAATCAAGCAGCGGACGCGTTATACGAAGAACTGAATGCCCAGGGCGTCATGGTGGTCATCGAAGCGGAACACATGTGCATGAGCATGCGGGGAATACAAAAGCCAGGGTCCGTGACGACCACCATTGCTACACGTGGCACACTGGCTAATAAAGAAGAAAAGGAATACGTATTACAGCTCATGAGAAATCACAATTAAGGAGGGGCATGTCTTGGAAACGTTACGGGAACCCACTATGGACGATTCCGATTCTGAGAGCGGGCGTCTGATCATGCAGGCCAGTGACGATGAAGTATTTCCGCTAACCTGGTATGCGGTCATGTGGTCCAAAGAATTGACGAACCGCCCAGTGAAGCGAAAAGTCGTCGGCAAAGATCTGGTGTTGTTCCGGGACGGCAAGGGACGTGTCAAGTGTCTGGAAGCTTATTGTTCCCATCGCGGAGCTGATTTGTCGCTGGGATCTTGCAGTCACGATTCCCTGCATTGTGCCTATCATGGCTGGGAATTTAACGGAGATGGAGAATGTTTGCGGATTCCCTCCCAACCTGATCGACCCATTCCTGATTTTTCTCATATCAAGGCGTATCCGGTGCAAGAAATGGCTGGGTTGGTGTGGGTGTATCCGCAAGACAAGAGTGAAGCACGTCCTGAGGAATTGAGAGTGTTTCCTGAACTCTTAGACAACAAGTACTCTCTTTCACCATACGATGCAACCTGGAATGCCCACTTGACCAGAGTAGTGGAAAGCGTACTTGATGTCGCACATCTGGCTTTTGTTCATAAAAAAACCATCGGGAGACGGTTAAATGCTGAGATACGTACCATGCTTTTTGAAGTGAACGATCGCAACAGGTTGGTTATTCATAATGGAGGGGGATTGTTGGAGTATTCTTTTCCACAACAATGGATCCTTAGACCTTCTGAAAAAACCAGTCAAAGTTTTGTGAATTACGTTACCTTTACACCGATCAGCGCATCGGAGACAATTATTTTTGGATATGCCGGAAGGACATTTTTACGTAAAATTCCGCTCATGAACTGGGTGTTTTCCCGCTACAGTCTTAAGATACTTGAAGAAGATCGCAAAGTGGTGGAAAGTCAACACCCACGGCCAATACCGGAAGCGCTCCGCATGGAGGCTCACGTACCGGCAGATGGACCACAGGTGAGATTTAGACAGCGATGGTACCAGTTTATGACGGGGTCTGAGAAGAAGATAAGAACGACTAAAAGTTAAATTTAAATGTTTAGCGGGTATGGGTGAGATCGCCCACTACCCGCTAAATGTCAGTGTAAGCAATACGACATTCAAACACAGAATAGTCAAAGCGGTAATCATGGCCATGTATGTGGTAATTCTTCGATTGACGAGGATGCCCATCAGGTCTTTTTTTCTAGTAAAATAAAGCAAGCTGAAGATGGGCAACGGGAGGACGATACTAAGAAGTACCTGACTGATGACGAGTGTTCTCGTAGGATCTACGCCTATCATGACAATGATGACCGTGGGCAGCATGGTAATAATTCTACGAAGCCAAACCGGAATGGTAAATCCCACAAACCCCTGCATGATGACCTGACCCGCCAAAGTACCTACTGCGGAACTAGAAAACCCCGATGCGAGTAAAGAGACTAAAAAAACACCGGACGCTGCAGCGCCTAGAAGTGGTTCCAGCGTTTGATACGCCGAAGAAATGGTCGCAATGCCAGTGTGACCTGTGCCGTGAAACTCCGAGGCCGCCATATACATCATCGCCATATTAATGAGCCCCGCGAGCGTCATGGCGATTAATACTTCAATCGTGCTGAAACTGGCAAGTCGCTTTTTTTCCTGATCGTTTTGGGGAACGATTCTGTTTTGCGTGAGACCGGAATGCAGGTACACGACATGCGGCATGACAGTGGCTCCAATGATGCCGACAATTAAAAGTACGCTGTCTTTGTTTCCCACCCAAGGGATGAGACTGTGTTGTATAATCTGCGGAAATGACGGATGGGAAAAAATTGTTTCAATAATATAGGAAGCACCGATCACAAAGACGAGGACTCCAATCACCCGCTCTAGGGGGCGAAAGCCGAAGCGTTCGAGTGAGAGAATGGCGTAGGTGGCTATACCCGTGAGTACCGTCGCCGGAAGCATTGGCACATGAAACAACAGATTCAGCCCGAGTGTGGCTCCTAAAAACTCTGCAAGGTCTGTAGCCATCGCCGCAATTTCTGAAAAGATCCACAGGGTTACCGTCAACCATTTTGGGAAATACTCGCGGCATAATTCCGGAAGACTTCTGCCTGTTGCTATGCCAAGTTTGGCAGATAAACTTTGAATCAGCATTGCCATCAAGTTCGCGAGGACAACCACCCACAACAGTTTATATCCAAACTCCGAACCGCTCTGTATGTTTGTAGCGTAATTGCCTGGATCGATGTAGGCAACTGAGGCAATAAATGCAGGTCCTAAAAAAGGAAGCAAGTTTTTAAGTCCCAAACGCCTGCCGGACAGGGCATCGCGTGCGGCTATGACCGTCTTGCTTTCCAACGCGGAAGTTTGCGGTGACTCCATGTCAGCATCTCGCTCTCCTTAGGAAGAAAATCATCGAATGTTAGATAAAGGACATTTTTTTAGCCATGGGAAACTTTTTGTCATTATTATATGCTATTTCGTGAAAATTGTGAATGGCACCCTGTCAATTAGTGTACAGAAAAATTCAAGATTTAGACAAGATATTTTCATGTATTTTGTTGTGCGGATGTTCACCGTTATTTTTTTCATAAAAAATAAGGAAGTCTGAAGACTTCCCTTGTGCAATATTGATTTTATCGATGATTGTTTAGTGTGCGTGTTGGTGGTGAAGTCCCTCTGCTTGTCCATTTTCCTCTAGGCTTCTCACAAACAACTTCGTAGCAAAGACAAGCGCGAAAAATCCGAACACAAGTATAACTGCCGCGATCCAAAATGGGACTTGCATGCCGAATTTTGGCCCGATAAATCCACTCAAAATAGGGGCGATCGCAGCTCCTGCCCAGCGCAGAAAGTTGTAAGTGCCGGATGAAATGGAGCGAGAAAACGGAGATAGCTCCATTGCCAGCGTGGTAAAAAGCGCATTGGCGATGCCGCAGAAAAACCCTGAGATGACAATCACCCACAAGAGGGCGGATCCGTGTACCAAAGCAGCGGCGACAAAAATAGCTATCAACCCCACCAGATTGGCTTGAAGAAGTTTGACAGGGCCAAATATCGGTCGAAGCCAGTTCACCACAAAGACCGAAGAGATTCCGACCAGAATCCCCCAAGCAAAATAGGTAAAGCCAAGGGCGATGCTGCTTAGACCTTTTAGCGTCAAAGGAGAATAGGCGAGAATAGTGAAGAACGCATAGCTGTAAGCAAGCCCGATCAGTGCATTGGTGAGGACAGCGGGATGGCGCATGGCGCGAAACAGGTCTTTCGCTGATCTTGCCGCTTCCCGATTATTTTCCTTCACACTGAAGAAGGTAAAAAGAAGTGCGATCAGCATTAAGAGTGAAGTTCCATAAAACGGGAAGCGCCAGGAAATGTGACCTAAAAACCCGCCAATCAAAGGTCCTGAGGCAATGCCAAGCCCTAGCGCGGCTTCATACAAGGTAATAGCGGAAGCCATACCGCCAGTCGATGCGCCGACAATGATCGATAGCGCTGTCGAGGTAAAAAACGCATTGCCCAGTCCCCAACCGGCACGAACGGTAGCGAGGATACCGATGTTTGGTGAGCGACCGGATAGAAACGCGAAAATGACCACCAGCGTGAGACCCATCAGCATCACGCGTCGCCCGCCAAGCCTTGTCGCTAACACGCCGGAAATCAACATGGTAACGGCCATGACTGCAATATAGCTGGTAAACAGCCATTCGACTTGAAATGGGGTGGCTCCCATCGCTTTTCCGATCAGTGGCAACAAAGGATCCACCACTCCAATCCCCATAAAAGCGATGAGTGTGGCAAATGCAGTGGCTATGACTGCAGGGGGGAACCGTTTCGACATCTTGCATTCTCCTTGATCATTTCGATATTCGAAATTATAGATAAACCATATCTTACACGAGCCAAAAGGGAAATGCTAGATGCAGACATTGGCAGAAAAAAACCCCAGATCGCAATGATGTTTGCGGTCTAGGGGTTGGGGTCATTCAAGGTGCTTAAGTCTCCCATGGCCAGGGTTGTTCTACCCATCCCGTGCGGTGGATAGTGTGATCATCACCATACCCCGTAAGTGGCCCCACCTGTTGTTCGTAGGCTTTTCTCAGTGAGCGCATTCTTTTTTGCAACGTTGCAAAATCCTGCAATGCATACGGGTCATCGGGATGAGCGTCCAAATAAAGCTGCACCTCAGTCAGCGCAAAACCAGTACATTGCAGTTCATGGGTGAAATCCATCTGATAAGCGCTCATGACTCGTTACCAGCTCTTTCGTCAAACATTTGGACGCGCTTGTGATAATGGTCGTCGAGCAGAGGAAACAATGTGCCCTGGTGCAGCGCGGTGGATAAATCGTATTTCTTCATTTCACTGTATGAATACGGGGTAACTCCATCCGGAAACAACAAATCTTCTTCAGCCATGGCGAGACAGATGCTCCTTTTCCATTTGGTAACTATACAATATGGCATTAAGCCCAAGTTGTGATAAATTGGGTGGCAGGGAGATGAACTGAATGAATGAGCTAGAGACGAAGAGTTGGCATGAAAAATTAGATCAATTGGTAAAGGAAATATCTACGTATATCATCGGCCAGGAAGTGGTGATTCGCCATATGGTAGCAGCCATTATCGCTGGGGGGCATGTCCTGCTTGAAGATGTGCCCGGCACTGGCAAGACCACTCTGGCATTGACCTTGGCGAAGGGACTTGGATTGGATTTTAAGAGACTGCAATGTACACCGGATTTGCTGCCGGCAGATGTGGTGGGAACGTTCGTTTATCATCCGGAAGAAAAAGAATTTGCCTTTAGGTCAGGGCCGATTTTTACTCAATTATTGCTTGTTGATGAGATCAACCGCGCGGTGCCGAGAATGCAATCCGCTTTGCTAGAAGCCATGCAGGAAGGAAAAGTGACGATAGAAGGACAGACGATGCCGCTTCCAGCCCCTTTTATTGTACTTGCCACCGCCAATCCCATAGAGTCGCACGGGGTCTTCCCGCTGCCAGAAGCGCAGCTTGATCGATTTCTGGTGCAACTTCAAATGGGGTATCTTTCAGAAGAACGCGAACAAGAGATGATCAGACGGATTCGATTAGAGCAAAACGCTGCCATCTGTACCATATTCCAACCGGATGAAGTATTGGCGGTGAAGGAGATGGTTAAAAAAATAGAAGTTTCTGCAGACGTATTGGAGTATATCGTTCGCCTGGACCGATCTACCAGATATAATGACCGAATTTTGGTCGGGGCTAGTCCTCGCGCGATTTTGTCGCACACTTCCTATGCGCAGGCGCTTGCGCTACTTGATGGACGAAGTTTCGTCATTCCGGATGATGTGAAGGAAGCTTTTTACCCGGTAATGAATCACCGATTGATTTACAGGCAGGATTATAGGCTGGAAGGGGAAGCAGAGGCAAAAAAGGTTTTATTGGATGAACTCATCTCGAATGTTTCTGTACCTGTAGAACAGGTTGGGGTATAGAGTATGTTGCTGCTTCCCATTGTTCTTTTCGCTTTGATTTGGTTATGGCCAGTGGTTTGGTTCAGGTTGGTCCGCGAAAAATTGCGGGTGGAAGTCGTCGTAACACGAAACGTGGTAGCTACCCATGAAGCAATTCCTGTCCAAATACAAATACATAACGCATCCTGGCTACCATGCCCGAAAGTCACTTTGTTTCTAAAATTACCTGATGGATTGTCGGTGGAAAATGATTTTGATCAGTCTCGGTTTGAATATCAAACATTTCTACTTGGCAAACAAAGTTTGGCACTGGAGACTGTGGTTTATGGAAAAACAAGAGGGCTGATAAATTTTGCTAACGGCAGTATCAGCATCGGATTGAATGAAGGATTTGGCCTTCGAAACCTTTATATCGGCACAGAAATCAACCAAGAATTAGTGGTTTTGCCGGATTTGATCGATCTCAGCAACCAGCGCTTGTTGCCCAAGGATTGGTTGGGAAAGATTGAACAGCGAAGATGGATTCTCCCTGATGAAACGATGTTTTCAGGAATCAGAGAATACGCGGCAGGGGATGAATTTCGGCATGTGGCATGGAAAGCCAGTGCAAAAACAGGAACCTGGCAGACTAAAACATTTTTCGGCTCTTCCGACTGGGAAGTGGTCTTGGTCGTCAATGCACAGTTTTTTGATCAGTACTGGAGCGGAACGCTGACAGATGAATTTGATTACTTGAGTTCCATGGTATCTACGATCGCGTATCAATTACAGAAGCGCGGTGCCAAAATCCGCCTAGCGACGAACGCGATGCTGTCCAAACATCCGCAAACCATTTGGCACGGGGAAATGAGAGCCAATCATCTTCATCACTTATTCGGTCGAATTTACCCATATGCCAATCAGTCATTTGAAAAGTTGACGGAGGTGGTGAAGTCTCACGTCAACCACCGGGAAATGGTCATGGTGTTTTCATCGTTCGCTTCCACAAGCGGGTTGCAGAATTTAATGCAACTTGCAAAATCCGGCCATGCATTGTATTGGATTGACGGGTTGCAACATCACGCCAATTTAGCTGCCTATCCTGAAATTCAGCGCATCCTATAGGGGGAGGGATTGGATGAATCGGTCACCGGCATCCCGCGGAATATTTCGGTGGAGTTGGATGGAGGCATACGCACCGGTATTTCTCCTTTTTTTCCTTCTGGGAAATACAAGTGTGTGGGTACTAATCGCTGGCCTTGGCACTATGCTTTTGTATGTGGTATATCGCATAGGGAAAATTACCTCGCATGAGCATCCAGCAGATGTCATTCGTTTTTATTTGAAAGTCGACACGGGTATTCTGGTCTTCATTTGGCTCTTGCACCTGATCGAGTTGCTTCCGGGAATTGTCTCTTCCTCTTTTACTCATGAGGAAACTATTCCGCTGATGGTGATGTATCTGGTACTGCGTCTCGTAGAACTGTGGTGGGTTGAGCGACGGTTGTCTGGGACTAACATATCTGGACAAAAAGTGATTCCTTTGCTGATTGTTGTAGCTGTTATTCTGGCTTTTTGGGGTATCCCGCTACTTTATGAAGCGTATCTGATCCTCTTTTTCGCGTTTGGTTTTCTGGCGTCTTTGCCGTTGTTTCTGGTTCATCATTTCCCCAAATTGACACAAAAAAATCATGCTCAAATCGCTTTGCAGCATTTTGCGAATGTGACGAAAAAAATGCATGTCCTGACCCAGGGAACCCATCCGCATTGGCCTGCCGTGCTTAGCACATCAATGATGGTGATCATCTGGCTTGCAGTGGCTGTCATCATCGTGTATTTCATATTGCGCAAACGACCTACACTGTCGCGGGAAGGAGAATCACATATTCGTAGCGTAGTTCGCACAAAAATGGATAGGGGAAATGGGTTCGTGCTGACACCTACGAACGATCCTGTGCGCCTTAGGTATCAGGAATGGCTCTTGAAGCAACATCAATTGGGGGTTACGATAGGAAAGACAGAAACGCCTAGAGAATTCCTGAAGCGAGCAGTTTCATCTCCAGATGATGCTGACCCGCAGGACCTTACGCTACACTATGAAAAAAACAGGTATGGAGGGAATCACCCCTTTTCATGAAAAAAAATATAGATAAATCGAATCATCTTGTCTATCAATACGTGGCTGTGGCAGTGGGCGGAATCATTGGTGCTGTTTTGCGGGAGTCCATAGAGCTGATGCTAAGTTCCAATATCACAGACCACATTCCGATTGCGACAATGCTGATCAATTGGTTGGGAAGCCTGGTGCTCGCTTGGTTTTACACCAAAACCATCTGGCATTGGCGAGTGCCCCAATGGGTCAGGGTGGGAGTGGGGACAGGCATCATCGGCGCATTTACCACTTTTTCCACGTTCTCTGTCGAAGCAGATACACTGGTTACACAAAATATAGCATTAGGATTTATGTATATTGTTTCCAGTGTAGTGGGAGGGCTTGGATTTTCCTGGATTGGACTTCGCTTAGCTGGAGAAAGATCAGATAAAAAAGAGAATGTCATCCTGAATACTCAAGCTTCAGAATGATAATGGAGGAACCCCAGGGAGGATCATGAGTTGTTGGTAAATTGGCTGGCGCTTTGTATAGGAGCGGCACTTGGGGCGGTCATGCGCTTTTTTTTGACGAATACGATCAATAAACGTTGGAAGTACTCGTTTCCATTAGCGACTTTTCTCATTAACATGGCGGGAGCATTTTTGTTGGGTTTGTTGTATGCGAAAAATCACGGGCCTGATCAATCACTCTGGTTATTCATGATTGGCGTGGGATTTCTCGGCGCATTTACCACTTTCTCGACCTTCACCTACGAAACCGCCATCCTGCTCGATCGAAGGGCACTCATCGCATCGTTATCCAATGTCTTTTTCAGTGTCATTCTGGGGTTGTTTTTTGCCTGGATTGCCACTGTCATTTAGAGCGGACTCAAGCAGCACAATGGCTGTTGCCAGATTGGAAGTGTGTGAGAGACTGACTTGTGCTTGTATCGGCGACAACAACGCTAAATTTAGCGCAGTTTGACCCAGAAAATAAAGGTTCGGGAGACCTTCGTCGTTTTTCAGTGTTTCGATTTCACCCAAAATGAGTGTGGGTAACCGAGGAATGAATTCTTTTGTGTCGGCGGGAATAACCAATTGTTGGTGCATGGCGCAAATCGCTTTGTACGCGGCTTCTTTCACAGCAAACCGCCCTGCGTAAAATTCCGCCTGACGCTTCAACGAAGAGATACTACCTGCAATTATCTGTTCTTTTAATGAATATACTCGCGAAACAAAGCGCGGATTTTTGATGGCATCAGCAATTCTCGGGATCTCGACCAGGTCTATTCCGACAAACAAGTCGCCATTCACCTCTCCGATTTTTCTCTATTGTAACATTTGAGCTCGCTTGCAACGAAGTGTTCACTCGTGCTATACTCCTCTAGTAAATTCGATGCGAGCGGTCGTGGCGGAATTGGCAGACGCGCAAGATTCAGGTTCTTGTGCCCGTCAGGGCGTGGAGGTTCAAGTCCTCTCGACCGCATAGTTCAAG
>JAJYOE010000052.1 GCA_021785975.1 Bacillota bacterium
AAAGGTTACCAGACAAGCTTTGCTACGCCTCAACAATTGGCAAGCATTCCTTACAGCATCTTGGGGAGTTCGGATTTTCCTTTTAGCACCAGCCACTTCTTGAACATCAACGGAGATAGCCGCATGTATTTTACACTTTCCGCATCTCCGGGTGAGATGTTGTCCATGCTCTTAAGTCCTGGACAAACTGCTTCTGATCTGGCTAATCTCACGATTCAGACTGCAAAAGACGAAGCGGCAAACTGGCAGCAACTTACGGGCAGGAGTTCAGCGGAACATCAGCAAGGATTGACGTTGAATAACGGAATGCTGACGGGTACGTACAATCATCAAGCAGTTCATATTCAAACCGACGGGGTGGCAATACTAGGCATCTATCGGCTTTTGCCTACATCCAAATTGGCTTCGCCGACGGCGGTTCTTGAAGGAAACAATCTGCTTCAAGTCGTGACTTTGCCTCCTGACAAGCCTAAAATCATTGCCACTTTGTATGGCAGTTATACTCATCCATTGACGAATGACATTGTATTTGCGGATGTGCTTGGCAATGGCACTGATCAATTGCTGATCAATACGGTGCCAGCGCAAATTGTACAGTTGACGGCATCTGATCAATGGAATGTGCTTTGGTACAGCGGGCGTGACAGTTTTCGGTTTGAATCTGTCATTCCGCAGGCAAACGGCGATTTGATCATCGCCAATTCACCAAGTTTGGTCAGCACTTCCCCGATTCGCTATTTGGGTGGTTATCTTTATAAAAACCATCAATTGCTTCAGCAGTTCAGAGTCTATCACGGAAATCTCGTCAATTTGAGCACCGTTCATGTCTCTGCGGGAACAAAACCACAACTGTTGATGTCCGTGTACGAGCACGAGGAGGTTATGCTCTGGGGACCGTCTCGTATACCAATTTATGATCTGGTGATCGGCGGGTATGTGCTGATGCTGGTCATTGCCTTAATCCGGCGATTGGGAAGGAGACATGCAGGGTGAAAATGAAGAATATAGTTTTGATGATGACTGCATTGGCTGGAGGAACCATGCTTCTAGCCGGTTGTGGGAATCTTCAATCGAACCCTGCATTGATGCAAAAATCGGTCGTGCAACGTTCGGTGGCCTCTCAAGGACTCTTAAAAATTCAAGATGCCATTAATAGCATGTCTTCCATTCAGAATTATTCCATCAAGGCGCAAATTCAGGAAGCAACTGGCCGATCAGTTCGAACCGTTAGTTTTTACGGAGCTGTCATGCTTCCCAGTGCAACGACGCCAGTACAGATTCAGATGGACGAAACGATTGGCGGAAATAACTATCCTGTTTACCAGAATGGATCGTTCGCCTATTACGAAGATGCTGGCAGGTGGAAGCCAATGACCCCAATTTCCGATTTGCGTCCTTGGCAGTCATTATCAGATGCGATCAGCAAAAATCCGCCAAAGATTGTTTATCAGTTGCCTGATCAAACTGTCGTCTCATGGTTGTGTCACGTCTATCAATTCAAGACGGTGGATTTGGGGTCCTCACTTGGTAACTCAGCACTGGTGAAACCCCAAGAATCACTTTATACGGTTTGGGTCGATACCACAGATGGATTGCTCAGACAAATTGAAGTCCAGTCCACGGTGGGGGTGCCGGGGAAAGGTACCGATTCGATGAGTTCGACTAATTTGATGTTCAATTACAATGCGCCGAATCTTGTCATTGGCGTTCCGAGTTCTCTGGTGGCGCAAATTGAAAAGCCGTAATACGTTTAATGAAGAGAATGTTTCAATGGCTGGTGTTTTCTTTTTAAGTGTGGTAAACTATCTGCTGTTATCAAGGCGGTCCGCTGCGAAAACGCAAGAACGCCTGTTGGGAGGAGAATGATTTTGCACCCGTTAGTACGAGAAGTTTCCATGCAGCAAATACGTGCTGATTTCCCAAAGTATCGCCCGGGGGATACAGTCAAAGTTCACGTAAAAGTGCGTGAAGGTTCTAGAGAACGGATTCAGGTGTTTGAAGGAGTCGTCATCAAACGCAGAGGCACACTTGCAAGTGAGACGTTTACTGTTCGCAAGATCTCTTATGGGGTTGGCGTGGAAAGAACTTTTCCAAAGCATACACCAAAGATCGATAAGATCGAGGTGGTACGTCGCGGCAAAGTAAGACGTGCGAAACTCTATTATCTGCGTAGCTTGCGCGGAAAAGCCGCAAGGATTAAAGAGATCAGATAACAATCGAAGTTGCGGGGACTTGGGTATCCAGGTTCCCGTTTATTTGTTGGAGGTCAATACGCAAGTGAGCATCCAATGGTATCCTGGCCATATGGCAAAAGCTGCCCGGGAAGTCACAGAGAGCTTAAAACTGGTAGATGTCGTTATCGAAGTGCTTGATGCCAGATTGCCGGAATCAAGCCGCAATCCAATGATGGCAGGAAAAACAGGGCATAAACCCACCGTTTTTGCTTTGGCTAAATCTGATATGGCAGATCCTAGGATTACGGATCAATATGTTCGATGGTACACTCGTGCAGATGATATGCGCGCTGTTCCTATCGATAGTTTGCGTGGCGCTGGAATCAAGGAATTAATCGGTGCTGCGACAGCGCTCGCACAGCCCAAATTAACTAAACTAGCCGCTAAAGGAATTCGTCGGGATTCAGTGCGTGCGCTTGTCATTGGGATACCGAATGCCGGTAAATCTTCTTTAATCAATCGCTTGGCAAAAAGAAACGCGGTGAAAACAGGAGACAAACCAGGCGTCACCAGACAGAAACAATGGATTAAAGTGGGCAGAACGTTTGAACTGCTGGACACTCCAGGAATCCTTTGGCCAAAATTTGAAGATCACCAGGTGGCTCTTAAATTAGCATGGTCTGGAGCAATAGAACAAACCCTTCTGCCGATTGAAGAATTGGCGAAAGAGCTTATTGAATGGTTAAAATGTGTCTATCCTGAAGAATTAAAAACAAGGTACCATATAAGCAATCTCGAAGGTCAAACCGATGAACTCTTTGTCCGCATTGCTGAAGAGAGAGGGGCTATTTTGTCTGGAGGATTACCTGATCTTCATCAAGCTGCAGAAAAACTGCTTCGCGATCTACAAACCGGCAAGCTTGGCCGAATCAGTTTTGATCGTCCAGAATAAGCATGACGGGTAATGAGGTGCTGTGTGGGGACAACAAGGTCACTTGAACTTGTAAGGGTATGGGAATTTGATCAGGCACTTCGCCGTAATGTTGGTTCGCTTCTTTGCGGCGTCGATGAAGCGGGCAGAGGTCCTTTGGCGGGACCGGTAGTTGCCGCTGCAGTGATATTGCCTGAACATGTTTCGCCAGGGACCTACTACGATTCGAAACGCCTAAGCAAAAAAGCAAGAGTAGAAGCCTTTCAGCAAGCAATGGCAGAAGCGATCGCCATCGGGGTAGGAGTCGTTGACCACTATTTTATTGATCAGTACAATATACTTCAAGCAACGCTCCTGGCGATGAGAAAAGCGATCCTTGAATTAAAAATTGATCCCAATCTTGTCATCGTCGATGGGGCCGCAATTCCTGATTTGCCGTATCCACAGCGAAAGGTCAATCACGGGGATGCGCTCAGTCAATCGATCGGGGCAGCTTCTATTATCGCGAAAGTGGTTAGAGACAATCTGATGCAAAATTATGCGAAGTGGTACCCTGAGTACGGTTTTTCCAGACACATGGGGTACGGAACCAAAGAACACTTACTTGCGCTTCAACAACATGGTCCGAGTCCGATCCACCGTCTGACGTTTGCGCCAATCAGGGATATGGTAGGGGATGCTGATACCAAAACAAAGTCGTTCATCGATCGCCGTAAGCGTGTGGGACAGGATGGCGAGAGTATTGCCATCAGCTATTTGGAGGGGCTGGGTTATGTATGCTTAGAAAGGAATTGGAGGGTGAGGCTTGGCGAGGTTGACGCAGTGATGAAAGATGGAGAAACGCTTGTGATCGTTGAGGTGCGTTCGCGACGTCACGATTCCGAAGTACTGTCGTTCCAACTTTCTGCAGAATCGATTAGTGAAAGTAAACGCAAACGGTTGAGGATGTTAGCACAGTGGTATGGGCAATACATTGCTGATGTAGATGTCGATCATGTACGAGTGGACGTAGTGCTTGTCCATTATCCGATTAGTGGAGAAGAACCGAAATTGGTTCATTATCCTGGGATATTATAAACTATTTTTTTACATAGGAACTGGAAAGGATGTTCGATGGTGAACTGGGTCTCATGGGTAATGCTTGTGGTAGGATTGATTATCGGGGTCATCGGCGGATTTGCGATTGGGGTATGGTATTTGCGTCGCAGTATGACCAATATGCAAATGGATGATAAAGAGATCATGCAAATGGCGAGAAAAATGGGGATGAATCTTTCGCCGAGGCAATTACAAATGGTAAAGCAACAAATGAAGAAAAGCGACTCGATGAAAAAAAACACCCCAATGCCCACAACAGGACTGGGTAAGTTGGGGAAATTAGCGAACTTCGGCAAGAAAAAAGACGTCAAAAAACCAGCGCCAGCAACCGGTAAGAAGCGCTAATTTGCTCTCGTCAGCGCGTGTTGACCGAATGCATCATACGGTATTGCATCGCCTCCAGTAAATGGTCCTTACGAATCCATTCTGATCGCTCCATGTCTGCGATGGTTCTGGAAACGCGAGCCAGCGAATCTGCACTGCGCATGGACAAATGTTGAACGTTCGCGATTTTGATCAGCGTATCAATGGTGCTTTTGTCCATTTTCATTTGTTGTAAGGAAATTGAGTGAACTGTATTTTTTTCATCTGCAATTC
>JAJYOE010000053.1 GCA_021785975.1 Bacillota bacterium
ATGGGGGTTTCAAGGTTACTGATCACCTTGCATCGCGCTAGGTTGATTTTTTTGCAGACCGCATCCGGTAAAAAGGCGATGCCCTGCTTTTCACTGACCATTTCGCTGATAAAATCCCAGGATGAACTCTCAAAAACGATGTTCGGAGCAAATCCGTGCTGGATGCAGGCGTCGCGCACCCGTTCATATAGAGCAAATCCGCGCCTGAACAGAATAAATCGTTCACCACGTAAACTTTCCATGCTCACGTTGCCTTTCACTTTGGCAAGCGAATGATCTACATTCACAATGAGATTCAGTTGGCGTTTCACCAGTGTGATCGATTCGAATTGACTTTCATTGACCGGTAACACCACCACCCCCAAGTCTATTGTTCCCTCTCCGATGAGGCGCTCAATTAATTTACTGCCTTCTTCCGTGATTTCTACCGTGATTTGCGGCTCTTCATCATGAAATTTGGCAATAATTACAGGAAAAAAGCTGGCGCCAATGACGGGAGGCAATCCTAGTTTGACTTTGCCTATTTTGGAATCAGTCACTCTGCCGAGTGCCCCTTGAAATTCTTGCAGCGTGTGCATTATATTTTCTGAGTAGATCTTCAAAATTTCCCCGGCATCCGTCAACGCCACTCTTTTTGTCGAACGATCCAGAAGTCTTACGCCAAGCTCCTCTTCCAGATTTTTAACCACTGTGCTCAGCGCGGATTGGGAGATGTGCAGTGCGCGGCCTGCTTTGGAGAAGTTCAGGTAATTTGCCACTTCGAGAAAGTATTTCATTTGCTGAAACTCCATGTTTATCACCATCTATATCAATATTTGATAAATACAATTTTACATATGAATTTTACAAATAAAACAACCAATCGTTATAATTTTGTCAGTAACATTTCGCAGGAGGCGATTGGATTGAATTTTGATCTGGATCAAGAGCAATTGATGATCCAAAAAATGATTCGTGAGTTTGCGGAAGAAGAGGTAGCTCCTGGAGCCGATGAACGCGACCGCACCGGAGAGTTCCCAAGGGATGTTTTTTATAAACTGGCTGAGTTGGGCCTGATGGGATTGCCTTTTCCTGAGGAGTATGGAGGTGGCGGAGGAGACACCGTCAGTTTTTCGATCGTGGTGGAGGAACTGAGTCGTGTCTGCGGATCAACCGGGATCACGTATTCAGCCCATATTTCTCTTGGTGGGGCACCGATCAACCTTTTTGGGACTCCTGAGCAAAAAGAGAAATACCTGACGCCTGTCTGCAAAGGCGATTACTTAGGCGCGTTTGGACTGACAGAACCCAATGCCGGGTCGGACGCGGGCGGCACGCAAACCACCGCGTACCTTGACGGCGATGAGTGGGTAATCAACGGGTCCAAAATTTTTATTACCAATGCGAGTTACGCGAAAAATCTTGCATTGACAGCGGTGACGGACAAAAGCAAAGGGACAAACGGCATCACCGCGTTCATCGTGCCTACTGATGCTCCCGGATTTACTGTACTCAACAATTTCGAGAAGTTGGGGCTTCACGCTTCCAACACCACGGAACTGATTATGGACAACGTGAGAGTGCCGAAAGAGAATCTGCTAGGCAAAGAAGGGAATGGGTTCAAACAATTCCTCGCGACGCTCGATGGCGGAAGAATCGGCATCGCAGCGATGGCCGTGGGGATTGCGCAGGGAGCGTACGAAAAATCACTGCAATATGCAAAAGAACGGAAACAATTCGGTCAGAGTCTGTCTTCCTTCCAGGCAATTCAATTCAAGCTGGCGGATATGGCCATGAATATCGAATTGGCTCGTAACCTGACGTATAAAGCAGCATGGTTGAAAGACCAGGGGAGAAACTTTAAGAAAGAGGCGGCAATGGCTAAGTTATTTGCTTCTGAAATGTGCATGAGGGTTTGCGATCAGGCGATACAGATCCACGGAGGATACGGATACATGAAGGATTACCAGGTGGAAAGGTACTTCCGTGATGCGAAATTGCTGGAAATCGGGGAAGGAACCTCTGAAGTGCAGCGGATGGTGATTGCGAGGACCATTGGATGTTAGGCTTGCATCCATTTGAAAAGGCTTACAGTTGAAGGTGATGACAGTGGGAGGTGAGAAGGTTTTGCAAAAAATCTTGATCGCAAATCGCGGGGAAATTGCCCGTCGAATCATTCGTACCTGTAAGCGTATGGGAATCCTTACTGTGGCAGTGTACAGTGAAGCGGACGAGAATGCATTGCACGTACAGGATGCGGATGAAGCTGTGGCGATCGGACCATCGCAGGTGCAAAAAAGTTATTTGAATGTCGATGCAATCATTGCAGCGGCAAAAGCGGCAGGGGCGGATGCGATCCACCCCGGATACGGGTTTTTATCGGAAAACAGCGATTTTTCCAGGCGCTGTGAAGAGGAAGGGATTACGTTCATAGGCCCGAGTCCTGACGCAATCACGCAAATGGGCAGCAAGATTGCGGCACGTGGCATCGCAAAGGCGGCAGGAGTTCCCATCGTCCCCGGGACGGAAGAGGCTGTGGCAAGTGCTGAAGAAGCGGTGCAGATGGCACACGCTATCGGCTATCCTGTGCTCTTAAAGGCATCTGCCGGGGGTGGCGGCATCGGCATGGTCGTGGCTACAACGGATGATGACATTCGCCAAACATTCGAAAACGCGCAAAAACGGGTGGCATCGTATTTTGGTGATGGGACCATGTATCTGGAGAAGTACTTTCTGAACCCCCGACATATTGAAATTCAGGTAGTGGCGGATACACACGGTCAGGTCATTCACCTGGGGGAACGGGAGTGCAGTATTCAACGAAGGCACCAGAAGGTGGTGGAGGAGTCGCCGTCTACGGCGGTGAGCCCGGAACTGCGCGAACGGATGGGATCAGCAGCGGTGGCGCTTGCCAAACGGCTCAAGTACACCGGGGTAGGCACGGTAGAATTCATTTTGACAGATGAGCGGGAATTTTACTTTTTGGAAATGAATACACGCCTGCAGGTGGAGCATCCGGTGACGGAAGAAGTGTTTGGTGTCGACCTGGTAGAGTGGCAAATTCGCATCGCAAATGGAGAAAAAATGGACGGCACCATGTTGGCGGCAACGCCGAACGGCCATGCGATAGAATGCCGGTTATATGCGGAAGATCCGGTGCGCATGTTGCCGTCGCCTGGTATGATCACGCGTTTTGATACGCCAGTGATGGAAAGATTGCGTCTTGAGATGGGTTTTCGTGAAGGAGATAAGATTACTCCTTTTTATGACCCGATGATAGGAAAAATCGTCACGTTCGGTTCCACACGTGAAGAGGCAAGAATGCTGATGACGGAAGTACTTTCGAGGTTTTTAGTCGAAGGGATTAAGACGAACTTACCCCTGCTTTCCGACATCCTGGGAAATGAACACTTCATACGCGGGGATACCCACACCGGATTTATCGAGGAGTTCTACCAAGGAAGGGATAGATGACAATGGCTGGTAAAATCATGGATTCTTTTTCCGCTGCGGTGGCGGATATCAACGATGGCGCTACATTGATTGTTGGCGGCTTTGGACTGTGCGGCATTCCTGAAAAACTCATTTTTGCACTTCGTGACAGTGGAGTAAAGGATTTGACCATTGTCAGCAACAATTGCGGAGTAGATGACTGGGGACTCGGGATTCTGCTTGCCAATCGGCAAATCAAAAAAATGATTTCCTCCTATGTGGGAGAAAACAAGATTTTTGAGCAGCAATTTTTATCTGGAGAGTTGGAAGTAGAACTGGTTCCACAAGGCACTCTGGCCGAGCGTATTCGCGCAGGCGGCGCTGGTATTCCAGGATTCTATACGGCAACTGGTGTGGGCACAGCGATTGCGGAAGGCAAAGAAGTGAAACTGTTCAATGGCAAGCCCTACATTCTTGAAGAAGGAATTGTCGGTGATTTTGCACTCGTCAAGGCGTGGAAAGCGGATGAGTATGGCAACCTGATTTATCGCAAAACAGCACGTAACTTCAACCCGCTAGTCGCTACGGCTGGCAAAGTGACGATTGCCGAAGTGGAGGAAATCGTGAAGCCTGGAGAGCTGAGTCCGGACGAAATTCACACTCCGGGAATCTATGTGCAACGACTGCTTCAGGGCCATGATTACGAAAAACGTATTGAACGTCGCACAGTACGCAAAGCCATGTAATTCCAACGTAAAAAGAGGAGTGAACCAATGATGGAAGATGTGCGTCAACTGATTGTTCGTCGAGCAGTGCAGGAAATCCATGATGGGATGAACGTCAACCTTGGCATCGGAATGCCTACCCTCATCGCCAACGAGATTCCGTCTGATTTTCATGTGATGCTTCAGTCTGAAAATGGGTTGCTTGGAATCGGTCCATATCCTTTTGAAGGAGAAGCAGACCCCGACCTGATCAACGCGGGCAAAGAAACCATTACTGAAGTGCCAGGGTCCTCGTTTTTTGACAGTGCTGAATCGTTTGCGATGATCCGCGGTGGGCACATTGATCTTGCGATTCTTGGCGGTATGGAGGTGTCAGAAACAGGAGATCTTGCCAATTGGATGATTCCGGGCAAAATGGTCAAAGGAATGGGCGGCGCGATGGATTTGGTCAGCGGTGCCAAGCGTGTGGTAGTGATCATGGAGCATGTGAATAAACACGGGGAATCGAAAGTGAAGAAGAAGTGCGACCTTCCGCTTACAGGGCAAGGGGTGGTGCACCGGTTGATCACTGATATGGCTGTCTTTGATTTTTCGCCGGAAGGCATGGTGCTGATCGAAACCCAACCTGGAGTGACGGTGGAAAAGGTGAA
>JAJYOE010000027.1 GCA_021785975.1 Bacillota bacterium
GGTTATGAGCCCGACGAGCTGCCAACTGCTCCACCCCGCGATATGAGATTGTAAATGGGCAGTGGCAGGATCGAACTGCCGACCCCTCGCGTGTGAAGCGAGTGCTCTCCCCCTGAGCTAACCGCCCGTGTATGCGGCTTCAGATCCACATCGCATCTCTGTGTCAGATTCATTCGCTCGCTCGGTCACGTACCTAAATGTACGCTCCACTCGCTTGCTCCTGATCTTCCTTGACCTGCTCGTGTCTCTTTGCCTTGGTTTGCTTCAGATCCACGTCGCATCTCTGCGTCAGATTCATTCGCTCGCTCGGTCACGTACCAAAATGTACGCTCCACTCGCTTGCTCCTGATCTTCCTTGACCTGCTCGTGTCTCTTTGCCTAGGTTTGCTTCAGATCCACATCGCATCTCTGTGTCAGATTCATTCGCTTGCTCGGTCACGTACCTAAATGTACGCTCCACTCGCTTGCTCCTGATCTTCCTTGACCTGCTCGTGTCTCTTTGCCTTGGTTTGCTTCAGATCCACATCGCATCTCTGCGTCAGATTCATTCGCAAATAATAACTGGTGACCCCAAGGGGATTCGAACCCCTGATTCCGCCGTGAAAGGGCGGTGTCTTAACCGCTTGACCATGGGGCCAGACAAAATGGCTCCCCGAGTAGGATTCGAACCTACGACCCTTCGGTTAACAGCCGAATGCTCTACCGCTGAGCTATCGAGGAATGTGGTGGAGCTAAGCGGAATCGAACCGCTGACCTCTTGAGTGCGATTCAAGCGCTCTACCATCTGAGCTATAGCCCCACTACGCTGGTGCCGAAGGCCGGACTCGAACCGGCACGGGGATCACCCGCGCGCTTTTGAGGCGCGTGCGTCTGCCTATTCCGCCACTTCGGCTAATGGCGTGCCCTGAGAGATTCGAACTCCCGACCTTTTGATTCGTAGTCAAACGCTCTATCCAGCTGAGCTAAGGGCACATGAAAAGAGAACACGAGTAGAATAACAAAAACCCGTGTCCTGAGTCAAGTCATTTTTCTATTTTCCCTCACTTTAATTTACGGTCACCAACTTCGTCCTTGATTTCTTCGCGAAACCCTTGGATTGCCTCTCTTCTTCGTTCATTTTTTTCGATGATACTTTCCTTATCCATCCCGTTCATCTGCTCGCCATATGCCCTCAACGTCTCTCTGGCCTCTCTCATGTTTGCCTGAGTGTTTTCGATATTGCGTTGCAGTTTTTCCACGTTGTCACTTCGATCATCTGGATTCGGCAAATACAACACCCCCTTTTTAACATGATGAATTCACCTTTAGTGTGTAATTTGGCGAAGGTACATATTCATTATTTTCTCAGTTGAGTGGCAGCATTTGACTCTGATACCGCATATTCTATGGTACAGATTGTTTATCATGAGTGAAATGTGCTATTTTATAAATAGTTCTGATATACTGTTTACGTCAGATGACTTGTTGTGAGGAGGGAAGTCATAGTGGCTAAGGCCGAAGAAGAATGGGTTGACCTTTCCTTCTTTCAGACACTCTTTGATCAGGCAAGTGACGGATACATCGTGCTTGATAATCAACTCAGGGTGCGTTATTTGAACCAAACCGCCAAAGATTGGTTTGGCGTGCCCAACAAATTAAATGAAGTAACCTGTGGTCATTTTGTTCAATGTGACCGATTCGGACATGAGGTACTCGAAGAACAATGTCTAGGCTGCACGGTTTTGTTAAGGCGTTCCTCGATCAATTCAGAACAGTTGAACGTGAGACGCAAAGACGGCAAGACATTTCCTGTCAGTATCAGTTATAGCTACATTCCATGGCATAATCATGAGTCGTTTGTACTAATGTCTATGCGCGATATTTCGTTACAAAAAAAATTGGAACAGGAGCACATCATGAACGATGCGCTTCGCTATACCGTCGAAGAACGCGAACGAATTGCCCGCGACCTTCACGACACGGTTGCTCAAGATCTGGCTTATACGGGCCTACGACTAAAACAACTGCGAAGAGAATGGGCAGATTCCAAACTGGTTTCGTTTCAAACAATTGCGGATGAGCTTTCCACCATCAGTCAAGTGATTGACAGGTCCATTAAGGAATTACGCAATTCCCTCTATGATTTAAATTTTGAACTAGAGACGGATTTCTTCCAGTTTATACGTGAACACGCAATCCAGTTGGAACTTCGCGCAGGTATCAAAACCGAGGTGGAGATTCAGGACACTGGATCACCATGGGCTGACCGAGTAGAAGTGCAACTGGCGAGAATGGTCAAAGAAGTGTTAACGAATATTCAAAAACACTCTCATGCTCATAATGTCCGTTTATTATTTCACCGAACACCACAAGAAATGGAAATCGCCATTGCCGACGATGGTATCGGATTTGAACCTGATCTCGAACAGGCAGATCCGCGACATTATGGCGTCAATTCCATCAAAGAGCGATGTAAAATACTCGGTGGATCAGCGGACCTGACTTCACAGCCAGGAAGCGGAACCACTTGGAAGTTCCGAATTCCGGCCCATTACGAAGCCAAACAGAGCGTATTGCAGGCATTGACGAAGATTTCCGCCAAATAAAAAACACCCACTCCAACGAGTAGGTGTTTTTTATTTGATACTGAACATACCATGTTACACCGATGTTTTTGCTTCTTCTTTCTTATACCAGTCTTGCCACAATTCCCATAGAGTATAGCCCCCCGCCCAATTGTACACAGATTCAAACCCCTTCTGGCGCAAGATGCGAGATGCCACATAACTCCTGAAGCCGCTTCGGCAATAGAGTACCACTGGTCGTTTGGGATCCAGTTCTTCGATGTGATCGCGGAAGCCCGGCAAAGGAATGCGTATAGCTCCTTCAATGCCACCTTTTGCAGTTTCGTGAGGATCACGAACGTCTACAATTTGGACTCCAGGCGCAAACATATCATATTGCTCTGTTTGAACGACATTCACCAGGGAATCCAAAATGTTTTGCGCGGTCATTGCTGCCATAATGATCGGATCTTTTGCTGAGCCAAATGGCGGGGCATAAGCTAAATCCAACTCCATCAAATCAGCGACAGTCAGTCCTGAATAGATTGCGGTAGCAAAGACATCGATGCGCTTGTCTACACCCTCTGTTCCGGTGATTTGTGCCCCCAGTATTTTGCCCTCTTCTGGTGAAAACAGCAATTTGATGATCATATCCTTAGCACCGGGATAATAACCCGCATGATGCTTGGATATGGTATAGGAAACCTTATAGGAAATGTTAGAACGTTTCGCTGTCTTTTCTGTAAGTCCTGTTTGCGCAAGCACTTCTTTTTGAAAACGGACAATCGAGGTGCCTAGCACTCCTGAGAATTTCCCAGGCCTTCCCATCATATGATTAGCAATCACCCGCGCCTGCTTATTGGCAGGCCCTGCGAGCGGAATCCACGTATCCTCACCTGTCGATTTAAATGTACTGTCTGCCAGATCGCCAGCTGCATAAATGTCAGGGTCACTCGTCTGCAATTGATCGTTCACTTTTAGTGAACCAGCTATGCCGAGTTCCAAACCGGATTGTTTTGCAATTATCGAATCCGGACGAACTCCTAATCCGAGGAGAAACATATCGCCTGACACTTCTTTACCGGATTCAAGTACTACCCTATCTGCCGTGCCACTGCCTTGTAGCGATAGAATGCCGTCGTTTAAGATCAATTCGACGCCAGCCTTTTTTAGCGCTTTGACAATGGGGATGGTCATTTCAGGATCTGACGGGGGCATAATTTGCGGGGCCTTTTCAATTAGTGCAACCTCCAACCCCCTGGCTAAAAATGCTTCCACCATTTCAATGCCAATAAATCCCGCCCCAATGACCACTGCCTTTTTCACTTGACCATTGCTGATTTTCTCCTGGATCGCATCCACATCAGGAACAGAACGCAACTGATACACATTGGATAATTCTATTCCCGGAATCGGCGGACGAATAGGAGCCGCTCCTTGTGCTAACACCAATTTGTCGTAACTTTCGACATAGATTTGCCCGTTATCGTGATTTTGGATTTTCACGGTTTTGTTGGCGCGGTCAATCTCCACTAATTCATTTTTCACGCGTACATCTATGTGAAAGCGTGCACGTAAACTTTCAGGCGTATTTAAAAGCAACTCATCACGGTCTTTGATTTCACCAGCGATATAATACGGAAGGCCGCAATTGGCAAAAGAAACATACTCGCCTTTTTCAAGAAGAATAATTTCTGCCTCTTCATTCAGCCTTCTTAATCTTGCTGCGGTTCCTGCACCGACAGCTACGCCTCCTGCAATAACAACTTTCATTGCAAATCCTCCTAAATTTAATTTTTAGTAAGTATTTGATTGTTTCCCTCGTGTAAATAGTATACCCCGAAAAATTGTGAAAAAAATGAGCGGAGGTGACTACAAAAATTCCCGTCTATAGCTATTTCATACTACCAACGGGATTTTTATTTAATAAATTTATTATAACAAAAAAATATCTATATAACAAAAAAGTTATCTGTACGATTCTTTTTTCTCATTCAAATCATGAAATAAATTATCCAACCTGGTCAGCTCGTCCTGAACCAATCTCAGGTTCATATCTGCAGAATCGCTCTTTTTCGAGAAAAGCAACAAGCGCATCGCGAGCAGAGAATTTCTCACTTCATTCACCATGGACCAGGGAATTTCCTGAGAAGTTTGGATAAACCCATGAATCTCTTGTTTACGGCGAATGGACGCCACCCGATGTTCCCTGCCCAACCAAGCGATATACATACACCCTACGCAAAGCAGTGTTTCAAGTGGCACCTCGGCCCAATAGAACCCGGCAAGCGAGAATCTAATCCCTGTTAATATCAGTCCGCCAGTAATGGCGGGGATAAATCCAAGCCAATACCCCATCGCGCCAGCAAGCACCACATCAGCACTCATTTCGAAATTATGAAGAAAAAAACCGAGCACAAACAATATGATGCCGATGATAAACGCAATTAAGGTCAGTTTTTGTTTGAGGAAATGAAATAGCACATCATCTGCATGATGGATCTGAGTAAGCAATGCCATCCATTTGTCCTGCCACATATTCATGAATAACCGTATCCTCTCACTAACATCCATAATCAATTAGATGAATCTGAATCATTGGGGTTATTTTCGTCGACAAGTCCTTCCCTTACCGCGTACGTTGCAGCCTCCACCCTGTTGGAGACATGCAATTTATCAAGGATATTCCGAACATGGTTTCTTACAGTGTTTTCACTGATAAATAACCGTTTGGCAATATCTCGGTTCGAAGCCCCTGTCCCCAGCTCTCGAAGAACTTCGATTTCACGCGCAGTCAAAGGTTCCACCCCATCGCCAATCGGGGTGGTAGACTTTGGTTTTGACATCTCAGATAATATTCTCAGCGCCAGATTGCTCGGCACCACCGCTTCTCCCGCTGCGACACTTCTGATCGCATGCAGCAATTCTTCGGGGTCCACCGTCTTAATTACATACCCTTGCGCGCCAGATTTTACCGCTTCAAACAAGGAACGTTCATCTTCATTCACGGTCAAAATCAATATCTTCACTTTCTGATCCACATCGCGGATGCGTTTGGTGGCTTCCATTCCGCCCATCACGGGCATCGCCAAATCCATAATGAGCACGTCGGGATGCAGTTTTTGAACCAGCGCAATCGCATCTCTGCCGTTGTCAGCCTCACCCACCACTTCAATATCTGAAGCTGCATTGATAATGCCGATTACGCCCTTTCTAAAAAGATGGTGATCATCCACTACGGTTACTTGAATCGACATTTTCAATTCCCACCTAATTATCATTCTTGTAGATCCAATTATACAAAAAAAGTATGGTAAGCAGTTGATGCGTCCTTATGCTCAGATGGTTCCTCAAATGCTTCTCGATCTTTCAAGTGCGGAAACCCGTGATGTTCAGGATCCACATGCGATTCCAACTGAATGGCAGAATGGACAATTCGAAATCTTTCCTTTAAAATTCCTTCAATCTCCTTTAACAAACGATCAGTTTCTGAAATGACCACTTTAGGCCCGATGACTACATGAAGGGAAGCAGCGTAGTCCCGATCTGATACCGCCCAAACGTGAATGTCGTGAACAGCTAGTATTCCCGGCAACCGACTAATGGCATCATACAAAATTTCAAGATTGATCGTATTCGGAGTGCCCTCCATAAGAATGAGCAGCGATTGTCTCACTATTTTCCAGGAAGTGTAGATCATCACCGATACGAGCACAAAAGTAATAGCTGGGTCGAACCACGGTTTATGCGTCACAGTGACCAGAACTGCCGCCAGTATGACGCCAAACGATACTAGCGCATCGCCAAGAAAGTGAATAAACGAACTTTTAATGTTGAGGTTCTGTTCTCCTTTCATCAGCATCCACACAATAATACCATCCACCACCAGCGCAACAAGCGCTGCACTAATCATCCAAACAGGCTGCACGGGTTCCGGATAAAAAAATCTCAGGATAGTCTGGCCGAGAATAATGACGGACAACAATATGAGCGAAAAGCCGTTGACAAAGGCGGCAACCACAGTTCCCCTCGCAAAGCCGTAACTCATGGATTGGGTACTTGGACGACGGGCAATTCGCTCAGCCACCAGCGTCAATAATGCGCTCAGAAAATCCGTTCCCACATGGGCAACGTCTGAAAGCAGTGCGACACTGTGAGAAAAAAAAGCGGCGACAATTTCGAACGCAAGTAAACAGCCAACTAGAATTGCCACTGCAGATAATCTTCGCACAAGTGTCACGAAATCCATCCCCTTGGGTGGTTCATCTATAGATTTTTACATTTTTATCAACACCAAACTACATATCTACAGACTATAGCTATATAGTCAAATAGGACTATATAGCTATTTCTGACGGCCTTATCATCTGCTGCTGGATGTTCCACATCTGCCGATATAGGCCATTTTGTTGAAGCAATTCCTCATGGGTACCTTTTTCTTCAATTAACCCATGATTCATGACGATAATTTCATCCATCACTTCAAGTCCGGTAAGCCGATGTGTGATCCATATCATGGATTTGTTCTCAAGTGCGCGATGGACAGAATGCAACAACTGTTCTTCCGTTAAAGCATCTAGACCAGAGGTCGGTTCATCAAAAATGCTAATCGCCGTATTTGCCAGGATGGCCCTGGCAATTGCTAACCGTTGACGTTCCCCACCCGACAGCTTATACCCTTGCTCGCCGACAAATGTATCATACTTCTCGGGCAACTTTTGCACAAAGTCATCCGCCAGTGCAACTGCACACGCGTTTTGAATCTCTTCAAACGGCGCATCAGGGTTGGCCAACTGCAGGTTTTCTTTCACGCTCGTATTAAAGAGGTGGGGACTTTGCGGCGCCACAGCAATTTGTTGATGCGCAGATTCAGTGCTCAGTGATCGAAGTTCAATATCACCGAGGCGCACAGACCCGGAATCATAATCATAAAATTTGGACAGGATTTGCACGATACTGCTTTTTCCTGCTCCACTTGGTCCCACAATCGCAATATGCGTACCATACGGCACAGTGAATGATATGTCTTTGATGACAGGAGCACGATCCGAATCGTAATGAAATGATAGGTGGTTAATCACAAGCTCAGGTGATGTTTGCTCGCCGAGGTGCATATCACCATTTGTTACGGCAGGCTTTGCGTCAATCATATTCAGCAAGTGACGCATCGATGCAAAACTGCGCCCAAGATACTGAAACGCAATCGGTAGCGGAAGGATCGCTTCAAAACTTGCGAGCGCGGTCTGCGCGATCACAGTCAGATCAACGCCACTTATTTTTCCCATTTGAACCAGAGGAATCGCTATCAGCAATAATATCCACATGGAGAAATGGTTAAAAAAAGTCATCAAACCGCCAGTTAGTCCACCGATGCTTGCCATCTTCATCTGCTTATTTACCAGCATACGCTGACGGCCACTCAATCGTTCGATCACATTTTGTTCCTGAGAAAACGCGAGTATATCAGACATCCCTTGAATGCTATCCACTAAGTCAGCAGAAAATTCAGAGCGAATTTTCACGATTTCTGTTCCCAAGCGATTGCCGAGCCAATACGTGAGTGCAGGAATGCCAACTCCAGAAACCAGCAGGATAAGCACCTGAATCAATCCTAGCCGGTAATCGAAGATCGATAACAGTCCATACACAATAACCATCACCAGGACTGCGATGAGCGTTGGAGCCACTGACCGCAGGTAAAAATCCTGCATAGTATCCACGTCTGAAACAGCGCTGCTAAGCACATCTCCACTCTGAAAGGCATTAAGCCTTGCAGGGGCAAGCGGCTCCAAACGATCATAAAACCATACCCTAATATTGGAGAGAATACGAAACGTTAGGTCGTGTGAAAAATAACGCTCGCCATATCGGAATACGGCCCTGGCAATGCCAAAAAAACGCACGCCGACAATTGGAACCCAAAGCAACAATACCGTGGACGGTCGAAGTGCCGCAGATGCAATTAAATAGCCTGATGTTGCCAGTAACCCGATATTGGAGGCAACGGTCAACACCCCAAGTAGCGTCGCCCACGATAGCTCGATTTTATGAGGGGTGATGAATCGGAACAGGGTTCTGATCACGATAGTTCCCCCTCTCGCCAACATAGGTGGTTAACATTTTATGGTACAATCCTTTGCGGGACAAAAGTTCGGTGTGATGTCCCTGATCAATCATTTTGCCCTCATTCAATACTAGAATTCTATCCATTCGGCTGATGGTACTCAGGCGATGAGCAATCACCAGCACTGTTTTCTCCTTAAAAAGATCCCTTAACGCTTGTTCAATCCACATTTCACTCTCCGGGTCCAAATTGGCTGTTGGCTCATCCAGCAAAATGAGTGGACTATCTTTTAAAAAGGCACGAGCTAGCGCAATTCTCTGTATTTGTCCTCCGCTTAGTCCCACCCCGTTTTCTCCAACCATCGTGTCATATCCATAAGGCAACTGACTGATAAAATCATGCGCTCCCGCTTTTCTCGCCGCCTCGATCATGATCTCAAAAGAACACTCAGGACTTGCCAAACGTAGATTGTCCGCAATGGTCCCTTTCAATAAATGAGGATGCTGCGGGAGATAGGTGATTTGTTTGCGCCAGGAAGCAGCAATTGACGGCGTCAGCGGCTGACTGTCAATGCGAATGATTCCATCGGTGGCTGTCATCAATCCAAGTAACAGATTCATGATCGTGCTTTTTCCAGCACCGGTTGGGCCAACCAACGCTACTTTTTCTCCTCGATGAATTTTCAAATCCAACTCGCTAAGCGCAGGGTATTCGGCTTCACGATAAGAATAGGTGACGTGATCGAATTGAATAGTTTCCCATTCAGTTTCAAATACCTCGCGTTCCGCATGGTTGCCTTCGATTGATTGGACCGGTACGTCCAACAGTTCAAAAATCCGGTCCGCTGCCATCACACCATTCATTCCCGCGTGAAATTGCGTTCCCAGCAGACGAATGGGCAGATAAAATTCTGGAGCAAGTAGCAAGACAAAAAATGCATCTTGAAAGTTCATGGTCCCCGCAATCAAGCGCAATCCAATAAAGACTGCGACAATAGCTGTGCTTAGGGTGGTCAGAAGTTCCAGTGCCAGAGCAGACAAAAAAGCTACTCTCAATGTATCCATCGTAGTTTTTCGATACTGATTGCTGATACGTCGGATGACTTGCAGCTGATAACGACTCCGGTGGAACAGTTTCAGTGTAGAAATTCCCTGTAATACATCCAAAAAATGAGCGCTTAAATGACTTAATGTGCGAAATTGCTTCTTGCTTTGTTTTTCCGCTTGTCTTCCGATCAACATCATAAAATAAGGAATCAACGGCCAGGTAACGACAAATATAATCGCAGTCACCCAGTCATTAGGAATGACGAACGCGAGAATCGTCAAAGGGACCAGTGCGGATAAGGCAATTTGGGGTATATAGCGAGCTAGATAAACTTCCAGCGATTCAATCCCCTCAATCACCGTACTGGCGACTTCTCCGGTTCTTTCCCCACGCAAATAAATAGGGCCAAGCTGAAATAATCGTCTGATTAACTGATCGCGAAGCGATTCCTTTACTTTTAATGCCACGCGCAGGGCAAACACCTCACTGAACCAACCGACAAGCGCCCGTAACGCGATAGCAACGAGCAACCAGACAAATAACCCGATGAGACGAGACAGTGGCGCGTGCCCTAGAAAAGCGCGATTGACGATGCGCGACAAAAAACTCGCTTCGAAAATGGTCACCAGTCCGCCAGCCAGCCCCAACCCGACGGTTAGGGCCAGCAACAGGCGAACTTCTCGTATTTGTGCAAAAATCCGCTTACTTATCATGCCACTGATCTCTTTCTATTTTGAAATTAAACTGGCACTCAATAATCCATGTGATCTGTGATTTTTACACGTTTACGGAAAATGTAATAGGTCCAGATCTGATAAGCCAGGACGATCGGCACGAGTACCAGTGCGACAATCGTCATCACGAAGAGCGAGTGTTGATTGGAAGCCGCATTATAAATAGTGAGGTTCCACTGTGGATTTGTGCTGCTGATCATGACATTGGGATAGATCCCAAGAAACATTCCGAGCGTCGTCAAGGCAATGGTAAGTCCCATGAGCGTAAAAGCCCATCCACCGCGCTTTATCACGAGAAACCGCACAGAAAACACCGCAATAAACGCAATCACAAAGATCGCAAAAATAAGCGCCGAACTGACACTGTACTTGAACACTGCACTTGGCACATAGCTGAAGATGACAAAAAGCAGTAACACAATCGCCACGGGTATGCCCATTTGTCTGGCAAACCGCTTGGCTCTTGCCTCCACATCACCTGACGTTTTCAAACTGAGGAAGAGTGATCCGTGGAGCATGAAAACCAGCAAGAACGCAATGCCACCAAGCAGCGCATAAGGATTTAACAAGGTAAAGAAATTACCGGTAAAATTCATTTGCGCATTGATCGGAACCCCACGCACGATGTTGGCAAATGCAACACCCCAAAGCAGCGCCGGAATCAGACTCCCGATAAATATCAACCAATCCCAGGTATTGCGCCATCTTGATCCCGGGTTTTTGCTGCGGTACTCGAGCGCCAATCCACGCAGAATCAAGCCGATCAACATCAGGAACAAAGCAAGGTAAAATCCACTAAAAAGCGTAGCGTACCAATTCGGAAACGCTGCAAACATCGCACCACCTGCAGTAAGCAACCAAACTTCGTTGCCATCCCATACAGGTCCTATGCTGTTTAACACCATGCGCCTCTCCAGATCGCTTTTCCCGACAAAAGGCAACAAAATGCCAACCCCGTAATCAAATCCCTCGAGAAAAAAGTAACCGATAAACAACACCATTTCAAGGATAAACCAAAGTGTATTCAGGCTCATTATGTCTCCTCCTTTCCTAGTTAAAATGTGGAAGCGATATCGTTTTGCGGATTGTGTTCGTCTTCGACATCAAATCCTAGTTTTGTATACTTGCTCATCAGTCCAATCATCACCACTGCCATAATGCCATATAATAATCCAAACCCGATGAGCGTGGTGAGCGCTTCGCCAGTGGAGACGATTGGCGAATTGCTGACATCTGTCTTTAAAAGCCCAAATACAGTCCAGGGTTGACGACCGATTTCCGTCATAATCCAGCCCATCGAATTTGCGATAAAAGGCAGCGAAATCGACCACAAGAGAACTTTCATGAATTTTGGACTGTTCTCCAGTTTATTGCGGCGAACGACGACAATGCCCCAAAGCGCAAAGAGGATCATCAGGACTCCGGCCAGCACCATAATTCGGAAGCTCCAATACGTCGCATTGACAGGCGGAATATAATTGCCCGGGCCATATTTTTGCACATATTGCTGCTGGATTTGATTCATACCCTGCACTTTTCCGCTCAGGCTGTCATAGGACAAAAGACTGAGTACATAGGGAATTTCTATATTAAATGTGTCTTTCTTTTGCGTCACATCAATCGATGCGACCAGCGACCATGGCGCATGTTCTGGGGACGTATTCCAAAGTCCTTCCGATGCGGCCATTTTCATCGGCTGCGCCTTCACTAGGTGTTGAGCTTGAAGGTGTCCTAAAAAAGCGACTAATATACTGGATATCACCGCTAAGGTCAATGCCACCTTAAATGAGCGTTTGAATACATCCACATGATAGTGGCGAAGTATCTGATAAGCGCTGATGCCAAGCATAAAGAATGAAGCCGTGGCCCAGGCGCCAAATATCACGTGCGGGAATTCCACCCATAATTGCTGATTGCCTAATAACGCAAAGAAACTCGTCATTTCTGCATGGCCATTGTGAATCGCAAAACCAACTGGCTCTTGCATGAATGAGTTCGCTGTTAAAATCCACAAGGCGGACAAGGTGGTCCCAAGCGCCACAAGCCACATCGAAGTCACGTGAAGTCGCTTCGATACGCGTTCCCATCCAAAAATCCATATTCCCAGAAATGTGGATTCCATAAAGAATGCCAGCAACGCTTCCACCGCCAGTGGTGCGCCAAAAACGTCGCCCACATAGCGGGAATAATCAGACCAGTTCATGCCAAATTGAAATTCTTGAAGAATACCAGTCACTACGCCAATTGCGAAGTTGATTAAAAATAATCTGCCAAAAAATTGAACCAGTTTCTTCATCTTTTCATCACCAGACCGAACGTACATGGTTTCCAGTATGGCAATCAAAAAAGCGAGACCGATGGTCAATGGCACAAACAAAAAGTGATACACGGTCGTGACGCCAAATTGAATACGGTCGACCATCAAAGCACTCACGGTGTTCCCCCCTTATAAACTTTTAGATAAAATTAGTTGATAAATATTACAAGTATCGCTATCAACAAAATCATAACCATAAGCATCATTGGTTAGGAGACTAAATCTAACCGAAGCAACTAGTACAAATAGACTAAATTATAATAAATATATAAGAGTCCAAATAGTTTATTGTAACTAATTGAAAGTAAGTAAAGGCACAGCAGTTGCGCTGTGCCCCCAAAGAGATCTCATTTTATAATTTTTAGCCAAAATAATAATTAATCATTACTCAATTTCTGTAACCTGTCCAAGTTGCCTGCCACGTCGCGCATCTGCTGAAGGGTAAGTTCAACAGACTCGACGGCACTTTTTTGATCGCTCGTCGTCGCAGAAACTTCTTCGGTCAACGCCATCACCTGTTGAACGACGTCATTGATCAGATGGGCTTGAGATTGGAGTTGAGCGGTCTGTTCCTTCTGCTTGTTAAATTCCACAAGTACTTCCCGGACGACTTTGTCCACCACTTCTCCAGAATCGCGGATGGTCGAAAAAGAGGATTCGATTTCGCGACGCGCTTGTTCCACCCGTGAGAAAGAGGCGCTGGTATCTGACACTGCCTGGTCAACGTTGTTGATTTCTTCAACCATCAGGCGAACCACTTCTTGAATCTTTTTGTTCGCTTCCTGGCTTTGTTCAGCAAGAATTCGCACCTCATTAGCCACCACCGCAAACCCGCGCCCTGCTTCCCCCGCTCGCGCCGCTTCAATCGATGCATTTAGAGCAATCAGATTCGTGCTCTCAGCGACGGCTTCCACACTGCTCAAAATCTCCTCGACGCTCTGCGCCTTCTCCACCAATTGACGAGTTTTCACGATGGTTTGCTCCGCTGCGGTACTCGCCACTTGCATTTCACTTGCAATCTGGTTCGTGCGTCCCGCCCCTACCGTGATCGCGTCATTCAACGTATGTACCGCCTGACTCTCTGATTGTACCGCTTGTTCAAGCCGCACCATCATCAAGCGTGTCTCATCAGCGCCTTGCATCTGAGTATCCGCAGCTTCTGCCGCCTGCATGGCACCTCCGGTAATTTCCTTCATGGCAAACGCAATCGATTGGGCGCCGTCAGAAGCTAATTGCATCTTGCTGTTCACATCGTGAACGGACTGATTCAAAAGCTGCACCGATTGCCCCATCTGCTCGTGGTACTCCCCAAGCGCCGCTGCGGTTTGTTGGAAAGCCAGAGACACTTCGTAAATTTCGTTTTTTATTTTTGGCAGAGGAACCTGTATGTCAAATTCACCTTGTTTGACTTGATGGATGGCGCTTCGCAATTGGTTCAGTTGTTTCAATATATAATGGCCGGCCATCCACACGAGTAGAGTTTGCCAAAAAACACCGCTAATCAAATCAAATGCGGTTAGCCCGACAAAAAAGCTACCGCTGATATGGTTCTGTCTCTCCCATAGTAGTATGGCCCCACTGATGGCATGGGTGATAATGGCCACGACCATCGTAACCAGCGTCAGTTGCAATTCAAGTCGTTTTTTCAACATCAATCCTCCAAACCATTGGTTGCCTCTACTCTTCACCGAATCTCATTATTTAACGGACAATTAGCACTGAGCAATGCGCCCTGCGAGCAACGGCCTCACTGACACTACCTAATAGCAGCCTCTCAATCGTTCCTTTATTGTGCGCGCCCAGAATCAGAAGATCGCTTATTGAGTCTTCTGCGATTTTCACAATCAAATCTGAAGGAGAACCCAATTCCGCTTTCATGATTGGAAGGACGTGCTGCTCTGCGCAAATTTGTTCGGCAGACTTTAGCACCTCTTTGTCCACATGCGTATCGATAGGAATGGGCGATACACCATATGCACCGTCCACATAGGAAACTCTCTCTACGTACAATACCATAAATTCAGCAGTCGGGAAATTTGACAGCGCATAACGCAGTCCTTTTATTGCAGATGCTGTCCCATCGAATGCTACCAGAATTTTCATCAGTCATCATTGCCTCCCCATACATTTTCTTAACAATTTATTGTATAAAATAGGTTTAAAATTGATCTCTTATTACCTTACTACTTCAATTGATTCCTTATCAGAAACAAAAGGGCTATCACCACCAATCAATTTAGACTAATTTAAGATTTTTCATTGGAAGTGTTCATCGACGTTGTGATGTCCTGTTGGATATGTTATAATGCCTACCGCACCCCTTGGAGAGATGGCCGAGTGGTTGAAGGCACTCGTCTTGAAAACGAGCAACGGTTTAAAAGGCCGTTCGTGGGTTCGAATCCCACTCTCTCCGTCAGCAAACGCCCTATTGTAAAGAGGCATGATGATCATTTGCCTTTTCGCAATAGGGCGTATTGTATTTGGATAAACCAATATAGACGTTCGTCGTTACAGTGCCACCTGCATTCGCGTAAGGTATACGGAACAATTGAAGGAGGCGGTAATCATGTACGGTACTTTTGGCGGATACACACGCTGGGCCGTGGTGTTCCTCATCATCTTCGTCCTCTTTTTCCTCTTGGTCCCTGCGTATGGATGGGGTGGGGCGGGCACAGGAGCAGGCGCAGCGGCTTACTAAGCCACAGTGCCAGAAGAGATGTCTTTTACAAAAACACATCGATCAGGGAGGCTTATCTGCCTCCCCTTCACTTTCAAATCAGATCCACCCGCACACGCTCTCCCTCGAACATCTCATCACCCGGTTCAATTCGCGCCAGCGCGTTGGCATGCACAAATCTCGACATCGTACCCGCAGATTGATCCCCACCGACGTCGATCCACCATTCGCTGTCCTTTTCAAATAACCACCCCGTCAAAAATCGAGTGTGCTTCACTTTTTTTTTCATTGGAACGTGATGCAAACGGGCGGTCATCTGTCGGATCCCATGATCTTTCATCTGTAAGATTTTACGCAACGCTGGCAGTACAAACACATGGGCATTGACAAAGGCTGCAGGTGGATTTCCTGACAGCGCAAAGACGAGTTTATTTTGATATACACCTGCATACACCGGCGTTCCTGGTCTGATAAAGACTCCCCAGAAAAGGCGCTCCACACCTAAATCTTCCAATACTTTCGGCGTCAAGTCATAATCGCCCACCGATACCCCTCCGGTCGTGACCACCATGTCGTATCGCATCAACGCATCCTGGAATCGCTCATGCAATATTTCATGGTTGTCCATCACTGCAGGATGGGAAAATACATCTGCTCCTGCATTTCGCAAAAGGCCACTCAGCATCGGTGTGTTGCTGTTGTAGATCTTACCGTTCTTCCATTGGCCACCTTTTTCAACAATTTCACTGCCAGTAGAGTAGATGCCAATCTGCGGTGGCGTCATCACTGTCAATTCAAAAATCCCCTGTGAGGCGAGGAGTGAGATTTCGACAGGTCCGATCTTGCTGCCCTTTGTTAGCAAAAGTTGTCCTGCCTTGATATCATGACCTTGTGCCTGAATCGCTTCCCCTTTTTGTACCGTACGAAAAATGGTCACTTTTTTGGCATTCTCTTTTTCACCAAAATCTGTGAACTCCTGCTGAATCAGCGTATCAGCCCCTTCTGCAATGGGGGCGCCAGTCATGGTGCGAAACGCCTCGCCATGCTGCAATTTTCTGTCAGGCACTGATCCAGCCGGAACATGTTGCGTCACGTCCAGCAACACAGGATGTTCACGGTTCGCATTTTTGACGTCGTCATAACGAACTGCGTATCCGTCTAACATTGCCCGATCAAATGAAGGAACATCGCGAATGGCACAGACATCCTCCGCCAAAATTTTACCAAGACTGGCATCCAAATCGACGAATTCTGTTTTATGATATAAACAATGAGTATAAATTCTGGTTAATGCCTCGTCTATTGGTATTAAGGCATCCATCATCATGCCCCCGTTCAAGTTCTGCAAAATGCGATATGATTGGCTTACCACCATATTACCAAAAGTAATGGAGAAGACGTCGATGCAAAGTGACAGAATGCACACTTCCCACGATGGATTAGCTGACCTGCCCCAGGCTGCAGAGATCCTTTGTGTTTCAGTGGCAACGCTTCGCAACTGGACCGCTCAAGGCTTGATTCCAATCAAGTCTGTGCTGGGACGAACTAAGTATTATGACATCGAAGCATTGCGCATGTTAAAGGAAGATATTGCCGAGGGCCGTGTAGCAAAACTCGACAAACGCAGAAATAAAAGCGCTCGCAGGGAAACCTATATTCCGCCAGAGAACGTCAGTGATACCAATACGCTCGCGGCAATAACCCAATGGGTACGCGCTGTCAGTTCGTCCGATCAACTGGTGTTCATGATGTATGAAGCTGCTTTGCAGTTACTCGTCTCACGTGGACACCTTCAAAAGGCGAAAGGGATTGTAGAAACGAGTCTTCTTCAGCTGGTTTCCAAGCAACTCTTTGATCTCGGTCCTTACGAACCGCTATTTCGCGATTGCCCGCTTGACCAACTAATGAAACGGTCTCCAAAAGACGATTCATTATTTGAGGTAATGCGCCAACATCCTCTTCATTATTCTCCTGACGAAGATCCGCTGGGACTTTTGTATATGGGAATGTCCCAATTTAATAACAGAAGAGGGGTAGGCCTGTTTTATACGCCTCATTCTCTCGTTGATAAATTGTCGACCGTTGCATTACACCAAGTAACCCCGTCGAAGTTTCCGCGCACGCTCGACCCGGCATGTGGCTCTGGAAAGTTTTTGGTAATGGTGTATCGAAAGTTGTTTTCGCAAAGTGTAATGGAGGGAATGGAACCCTTTACAGCCCATCGCCACCTGCGCTCAAGTTTGGTGGGTTTTGACATTGACCCAATTAGCGTTTGGCTCTGCAAAGTCAATCTGTCACTTGAGGCACCGACCATCATCAATCCTGCGGACTGTCACTTTCACATTTATACCCAGGATGCACTCAAACGAAGCGATCGACCGATCCCCTACCAAGAACAATTTGATTTGGTCATCGGCAATCCGCCATGGGGATCAAAGCACCTGTTATCTTCACAGGAACTGGATTTTTATCTAACGGCCAGCGCACATGACACTTACAGCCTCTTCATGGAGCGATCGCTTCATGCGCTTAGGCAACGAGGCATTCTTGCTATGCTTGTCCCTGACTCCTGGCTATATGTCAACAAACACTTGGCCACACGTTCGCTGATGCTTCATCACACCTCCATTCTGTATCTCGGACTGACAGGTAATGCTTTTTCATCGATTATGGCCCCAAGCATCCTACTCGTGGCAAAGAATTCAGTAAAGGACGCCAATCTGCAGATTCAAGTGGAGAGTATGCCCCCATTACAGCCATACACTATTCCCCAGAAACGATTTTTAGCAAATCCAGGACTGCTAATGAACCTTCACACCCAGGATCAATCCCACTTGATATTAGAAAAAATGAGGAAAACGCCAGGCGTCATGCTCCTCAAAGACCAAGCAGATTTTGCCCTTGGCATTGTCACCGGCAACAATCAGGCATGGGTCAACACCGAGAGGTGCGATGATTGTGTGCCGATTTTCAAGGGCCTTCATATTTATAAGTTTGGCATCAAAAAAAGCGACTTAACCATTTCGCTATCCGCCCTGCCTAAGTTCCAACAGGTCGCGCCTCTGGCAATCTTTTGCGCCAAAGAAAAACTGGTGTATCGCTTCATCCATCGCCAATTGATTTTTGCCTATGACGATCGCGGGATCTATACGCTTAATAGCGCCAACATCTTGATTCCGCGGATTCCAGATGTTTCCCACAAGTATATCCTTGCCGTGCTCAATTCAAGGGCGACACAATTTTTTTATCAATCGTCATTTCATTCTGTCAAAGTGCTGCGAACCTTTCTTGAAGCCATTCCCATTCCTGTGTGTTCACCGAGCGAACAGGCGTTGATCACAAGTTTTGTGGACCAGCTGATGCAAGTGGATCAGAAAAGCGATAAGCGGGATATTTACATGCAAATTGAAGAGAGAATTTTTGCTTTATTTGATTTTACGGCCAAAGAGAAATCCATCGTGCTAAAGGAGACGGAATCCTGCTTCAAGTGGTTAATTTAATAAAAAAAACACATGGCTTCTGCCATGCGCTACTTGAACTATGCGGTCGAGAGGACTTGAACCTCCACGCCCTGACGGGCACAAGAACCTGAATCTTGCGCGTCTGCCAATTCCGCCACGACCGCTCGCATCGAATTTACTAGAGGAGTATAGCACGAG
>JAJYOE010000028.1:0-1779 GCA_021785975.1 Bacillota bacterium
GTGATGAGTGAGCGCAAGTGGAAGCAGCGCCGACACGCCAAAGTACACCATCGCAAAAAGCACGTTGGAGAAGAGTGTGGCAAAGAGCAATCGGTGCCTTAAGATCTCCGCCAATCCGCGCGCATAGTCCTTCATTTCGATGCGAGTGTTTGCACTTTGTTTGGGTTCGATCCAAAAGGCCGCAAACGAGGCGACAAAGCCGACTGCATAGAGCATGAACACGCCAATCCAGGAGATACTGTCGACGACCCCACTAAAAAACGGCAATATGGCCTCCGCTACAGCAATCGCAGTGCTAATCCATGTCAGCGCCATGCGCCTTTTGTCCCCAACCGTATATTCATCGCCAATGATACTTAAGACAGTCGGCATGATGCCAGCACTCCCCATCCCCATCAGCGCACGTCCTACTAGAATGACGCCTTGCGAGTGAGTGACTAGCGGAAAAATGCCACCGATGGAAAAAAGGCATAACGCCACAACGAGTATCCATTTTCTACCTAAGCGATCAGAAATGACTCCAAGTATTGGTGTCACGACGAGATAAGCGATGGAATAAACAGAAATCATGAGTCCGATAAACGAGAGGGGAACATGAAGGTGGTGCGAAATATCTTTTGCGGCAGGAAATAATACAGAGTTGGGCAACATCGCGACGATCGCCGCAAAAATGAGGACGCGAAGCAACCCTTTTTCACGCAGTGCCAATTGATTCACCTCAGACTATGATCATAGCATATTTCCTCTCATAGAGTCTTCAGTACCTAAACGATGGCCACCCTTCGTTCATGATTTTGGTCTCTAGTTGCGGCCAAAAATACAGCATTTCCTCACGAATTACGGTGAGGACATCGCGCTGCCAATCCGTTAATACCGGACTGTGATGGATGAGGTAAAAAAGCAGGTCTTTCTCCCACGCTTCTTTCTGGGTGACGCGGGAAGAGGCGCGGCCACTTCCCTTTTCTTGGTGCAAATATTTGTCTAGCGCGAACAGATCGTCGAAGCGTCCCTCCGACTTTGCTGACTGTTTCTCTTGGTGCTCTTTGTCTTTTTCTTTTATGGCGCGCTTCCGACTCGCGGTGAGCGATGCATCCACATGCTCCTGGATGGCCAGTGCCGCATCGAGAAAGCCCTCCACCTCTTCTTTGCCGTATTGCATTTCGTATTCATGAAAACGTTCGCTGCTCGCCGACATGCGATTGACGACATCGCGCGGAGTCGCCGCAAATAGGGCATTGTTTTTGAAAAAATCACAATGGGCGAGAACATGAGCAGAGACCATCAGGTTTTGCACAAACGTATTGCTGTCGAGTAAAAACGCGTAGCAGGGGTCGGCGTTGATCACCAGTTCGTAAATTTTACTCAGCCCGAGATCATAATCCATTTTCATCCGATAGTACGCTTTAGCGAACCCTCACGAAAGTGAAAACGATGCTTGTCCAAGGATGTAACCATTATTCAATCGGCCGTTCAGTATGTACCTGCCCCGTACTGGAAAAATTGTTCGTACGAGACAGTTGTGGTACCAGGTTAATTAGATCGCGTTCATTTCTAGCGTCAATGATGATGGTGATGGTGTTTGTGGTGGTGATGGCAATGGTGATGATGATGGTTGCTATCGGCAATCACGATCAATTTTTGCCCCGGTTTCAATATGATGGTCACAGGGCGATGATGGTGTTTTTTCATGACCTTTTCACCCCCATCCGTTGAATCCTGCCATATCTTATGTTGGAAAAATCGGAGAGCAACGGACGGATGATGGATATGGCGGCCTAT
>JAJYOE010000028.1:1879-18639 GCA_021785975.1 Bacillota bacterium
ATTCCTATTTTAGCGCAAATCTCACTCTTTTGCAGATTGTCATCTTTATGAAGTATCGCTAACAGGCATTGCCGGATGATTTCGCGAAACGCATGCTCATCGAGTTTTTCGGCTTCCACTTTTCATCACCTCACTTGGAAGCACCCTATGCCTATTAGTGCTTGTCCTAACACCGCAAAAAAAGAGGTGATGCCCATGTGGACCGCCCTTTATGCCCGCGTGTCAACGGATGAGCAGGCGCAGCAAGGGTATTCTATTGAGAGCCAAAAAGAGCGTCTGAAAGCCTACTGCCTTTCCCAAGGCTACACTCAATACGAGTTTTATATTGATGATGGGTACACTGGCACAAAACTAGACCGTCCCGCCATGAATCGTCTGCTTGCCGACATTCAATCACACCTAGTACACTCCGTGGTGGTGTATCGCCTTGATCGTTTAGGTCGCCGGCAAAAAGACGTACTCTACCTGCTTGAAGACGTGTTTGAACCATTTGGCGTCACCTTCAAGAGTGCCACGGAGCCATTTGACACCTCCACTCCTTTTGGCAGGGCCATGCTAGGCGTACTCGCAGTATTCGCGCAACTCGAGCGGGACACCATCGTCGAGCGCACCAGTTTAGGCCGGCAACAGCGAATTCGTTCCGGTAAGTGGCCGGGAGGACGCGTCCCTTTTGGCTATACTTGGTTAGCAGATAGTGAGTCCTTGCAACCGCGGCCGGATCAGGCTGTAATCATTCAAGAGATCTATGCGAAATTTTTACAAGGGCAAACACTGTCCGAGATCAGCCGTTGGGTGAGTCACCGCAGCGCAGACCGCAAGTGGACCCATTCGGCCATTCGCGACCTCTTAATGCGACCGCTTTACGCGGGATTCGTCGCCACCCAGGAGGGCAACGTCAAAGGCCTTCACGAAGCGATCATCGAGCCACGCCTATGGGAACTGGCACAATTAGAATTTTCCCGGCGAAAAAAAGGGACTGCCGCTCGCGGCGCTTATCTGCTGAGTGGCCTTCTGGAATGCGGAATCTGCGGCGGTCCAGTGATTCATTTTCCCTATCGCATCCGGCAAAATGGTCACGTCTACACGTACGAATACTACGGTTGTCAGGCCCAACACAGTCGCGAGAAAGGACAGCAGATATCTTGTACACTCGGATTCCGACGACAAGAAGCACTCGAAGCACAGGTGATCGAGCAGCTTTTGCAGCTGACATTCCCTGATGTGGCAATCCAGCGCGAATTGGAATCACTAATATGGCCAAGAGCTTCAAGGGAACTCGTTATACAAATAACTAGCCGCTTACAAGCTTTAAAAGCTAAGCGCTCGCGCTGGTTTTCGGCATTTGAAGAAGGCATCATCAGCGCAGGCCAACTCGCTACTTACCTCAGCCCTCTTGAAACAGAACAAAAAGCACTTGAACAGCAACTTTCCGATCAAGAGATGCATGATCGATCGCGCCGTCCAGTGCCGATTTTACCCTCACATCTGATTCAGGCCGCCTGGCCTCACATGAATCCTGCAGAAAAGCGAACCATTCTGCACCTTGCCATCAAAAAAATCATCGTATACAAGGGATCCGATTTACATATTGATTGGAACGTTACTGACTAAAGTGCCAAGAGCAGTTCCGGGTGCTCGATGATCTCCTTGAACCTGCGCATAAAATACCCCACAGGCTCACCATCAATCACGCGATGATCAAAACTTAGAGAAAAGCCCATCAAATGCCGGATCACCACTTGGTCATCCTCCAATACCACCGGCTTTTTGGCAATGCGGTGCACGCCGAGAATCGCCACTTCCGGATAGTTGACAATGGGTGTGGCAAACCATGCGCCGCTACCTCCTGTGCTGCTGATCGTAAACGTGCCGTGGCTCATCTGCTCCATCGTCAGTTTGCGCTCGCGTGCGAGTACTGCCAGTTGCTCCATTTCGCGTGCGATGTCAAACACGGACTTTTGATCCGCATGATGGATGACCGGAACCAGTAACCCATCAGGCGTAGCGGTGGCAATGCCCACGTTGATCGACTTCTTGAAGATGATTTCCATCGCCTCGTCGTCGACAGACGCATTGAAAATCGGGTGTTCGCGCAGCACATGCGTCACCGCCTTCACGATGAAAGGCAGATAGGTCAGCTTGAAACCCTGTGCGCTTGCAAACGGCATCAGCCGTTCCCTTACTTCCACGAGGCGCGTGGCATCGAGCTCGTCCATCGCCGTGGCTTGAGGTGCCGTGTACATCGAGCGCACCATGTTTTCATAGATGCGGCGACGAAGCCCTCGAATCGGCTGTCGTGCCTCTTCTTGATCTGACCAATGCGGTTGCGTTACCACATCGGCAACCGGCCTTGTCGCTGTGCTTCTTGCCACTTGACCTTGCTCATGACTGATAGTAGTAACCGCTGGTGCGGTGGTACTTCTGGGTGTTGGTGACACATGCTGCCCTTGATCGTTACGAGCAGCGTTTTTTGCGTAGGCTTCCACATCGGCCTTGGAAACGTGCCCGCGCGGATCACTCGGCGTCACCTTTTCCAGATCCACATGTAATTCTCTCGCTAACTTGCGCACTGCAGGAGCCGCAAGGACTTTTTTCCCTGATGCGACAGGCGCCTGCGGTTGCTGATCGCTAGTCACCTGCCGGTTGTCCACTAAAGGCATCACCGAATCCTTCGCCGCTTCAATCGACGAACTAGTTTCAGCCGGTGTTTCCAGCTTAATCAGCACATCTCCCACTTTGATCATCGCACCGATGTCGCCGCCAAGCGCCAACACTTTACCGCCAACTGGTGTGGATAATTCCGCAGCCGCCTTGTCTGTCTGCACCTCTACAATCGGCTGGTCCTGCGTGATCTCGTCTCCTACTGCCACCAACCACTGCAGGATCTCTGCCTCGTGTAGCCCTTCCCCAATGTCAGGAAGCCGAAATTCATAAGCCAATGACCATTTCCCCCTTACCGATAAGAAAGCATTTCCTGAATCGCTGCCGTAATGCGCGTGGCGTTTGGTAGCCAATCGTCTTCCACCGAAAATGCCGGATACGGCGTATCAAAACCCGTCACTCGAAGAATCGGCGCCAGCAAGGAAAACATGCATTTTTCACTGATGATCGCCGCCACTTCCGCTCCTGCGCCACCAGATTTGACCGCTTCGTGTACGATCATCGCGCGACCCGTTTTTTCCACCGACTTCACGACGGCTTCTTCATCCATCGGCACGATCGTCCGCAAGTCGATGACCTCGATCGATCCTCCGTGCTTGTCCTGCCACGCTTTTGCAGCCGCCGTTGCGACAGGTGCAGCCGCCCCCCAGGTGATGAGCGTCAGGTCTTCGCCCTCCTGCACCACCTTGGCCTTGCCAATCTCCACCGTATACGAATCTTCTGGCACTTCTTCCTTAAACGCCCGGTAGAGCTTCATCGGCTCCAAAAACAACACCGGATCCGGATCGCGAATCGCCGCGATCAAAAGCCCTTTGGCATCGTAGGGAGAACTTGGCATCACCACTTTGATCCCCGGAGAATGGAGAAAAAGCCCCTCCAGACTATCCGAATGCAGTTCTGGCGTCCTCACTCCGCCGCCATAAGGCGAACGCACGACCATCGGCAAATGGATCCTTCCCGCCGTACGAAGACGCATCCGCGCCGCCTGGGAAGCGAGTTGGTCCATCGTTTCATAGATAAATCCCAAAAATTGAATCTCCGCCACAGGACGCAATCCGCGCGCCGCAAGCCCTATCGATGCGCCAATAATCGCCGACTCCGCAAGCGGCGTATCGATCACCCGGCGTTCGCCAAACTTTGCCTGCAGCCCGTCCGTTGCGCGAAATACGCCTCCCGCGTGACCCACGTCCTCACCAAGAATCAGCACGCGCTCATCATGCTCCAATTCCCCGGCGAGTGCCTGATTGATTGCTTCGATCATGTTGATCACCGCCACTCAGCGCACCTCCTTTTTCGCCACTGCCGCTTTTTGTTCACGCAGGCGATGGGTGAGTGACTCGTACACGTAGTCAAACGATTCTTCCAGCGTCCCTTTCGGCTTACCTTCCGACGCTTTTACCACTTGCTCGATCTGTTCCGCCGCCTCTTGTAATAGCGCTGCTTCTTTCCCGTCGTCCCATAACTTTTCATTCAGCAAATACCGCTTGAACCGCACAATGGGGTCTTTTTGCTTCCATGTCTCCAGTTCTTGCGCCGACCTGTACCGAGTCGGATCATCTGACGTCGTATGCGGTCCCATCCGAAACGTCACCGCCTCGATGATCGATGGTCCCTCGCCTGCCCTTGCCCGCTCCACTGCCTCTTGCGTCACCTGGTACACAGCAAGGACATCATTGCCGTCCACCTGAATGCCAGGGATGCCGTAAGCCAGTCCCTTTTGCGCGAGTGTCTGACTTCCTGATTGGCGGGTTCGCGGCATGCTGATCGCCCATTGATTATTTTGAATCAAATAGATCGCCGGAAGCTTCCACACCGATGCAAAATTCAGCGATTCGTGGAAGTCTCCCTGCGAAGTGGCACCATCACCCAAATAGCAAAGACTGACGAGCTTGTCCCCCAAATAGTGCGAGGCAAGCGAACTACCCATGGCCTGCGTGGTTTGCCCTGCGATGATGATCTGCACAGGAAATGCATTCACGCCTTCAGGCAACCTCGCCCCGTGAACGTGCCCCATGGTATACAAAAGGCTGTTTACAAGCGGTACCCCATGCACCCATAGTGCTGGCACCTCGCGATAACTAGGGAACACCCAGTCACTTTTCTCGAGGGCAAAAGCGCTACCCACCTGTGCTGCCTCCTGCCCACTAAAAGGAGCATACGTCCCCACACGCCCCTGGCGCTGCAGCCTTACCACCCGCTCATCGTAGGCCCTAGCAATCACCATATACCGATACATATCAAGAAGCTTCGCCGATGTCAGGTCTGGCAATTCACCGACCAAATCGCCTGCCTCATTCAAAATCTGCACCTGTGAAATGGTCAGATCCTCCGGTTTGATCCACATTGCCTAACGCTCCTTATTCAATCGTGCATGTAATAAGAGATTTCAACATAACGATACTTTTTCGACAACTTCGTCAGGAATCCTGTTATGCAAATGATTGGAGGACACATAAATGCCCCTTTTCTCAGGCGTAATGCGGCTTGTTCTCCATCGCGTAGGTGACTAGCGCCGCCACTGCCCGGTTCATTTCCGCAAAGCGCGGGTCCTGCGTCTGCCCCATTTTGTACCGGTAGTAGATCTGCTGAACGATGACCGCCAGCTTAAAAAATGCAAAGGTGACATAGTAGTGAATCCGTGCTACGTCCCGCCCACTTTTTTTCGCATACGCCTCAATCAACTCATTGCGCGTCATAAACCCATTCATCACAGTGATCGGCAGTTTTTGAAATCCTACCTTCAGCCAATCGGGATCTTCCGCCTCGATCCAATAACTCAAAGCCGCACCGAGATCAGCAAGCGGATCACCTACCGTAGCCATTTCCCAGTCAAATACCCCGACCATCCGAGATAAGTCCTCGCTAAACATCACGTTATTAAACTTGTAATCGTAGTGGATGACCGTGGTCTCGCCGTCCGCCGGCACATGATCGTTCAACCACCGCATCAGTTCATCAGCGCCCGCCACCTCATCCGTTTTGGCGCGTAAATACCTGGAAATCCAGCCTTCCACCTGCCGCTTCATAAACCCTTCCGGTTTTGAGATCGACAACAGCGAGGTGGCCCGGTAATCGATCTGATGAAGTCGCACCAATTCGTCCACCAGTTGTTGGGAAAGTTTTCTGCCGAGTTCCGGCGTGACCTCGATTCCATCAGGCGTTGCCTCGTCAAACACCACGCCATGCTTTCTTTCCATGAGAAAAAACGGACTTCCCACCGCTTCGTCCTCGCTATAGAGAATCGGCTTTGGCGCAAATGGGAAAAAAGGATGGATCGCCTGCAGCACCGCAAATTCGCGCTCCATATTGTGTGCTTTTGGAGCCACCGGACCAAAAGGTGGCCTCCGCAACACCGCCTCCCATTCTCCCATATGCAAACTATACGTCAGATTCGAGTGTCCCGCAGAAAACTGGCGGATTTCAAGCGGATCACTTGGCAATTTCCCCAAGTTTCGCCTCAAAAAATCCTCCAACCGCGACAGATCAAGCGCTTCGCCCGCCCGAACGGGAATCGTATCGTCCATTTTTCACTTCACCTCACTCAAGTTCCCCATTATTCCATCTTAGCGATGCCACGAAGTACCATGTTCACAAACGCTTCCGCCACTTCCCTATCATTCATTGTTCCATCCGGGCGAAACCACTGGTAACTCCAATTCGTCATCCCAAGCAAGCCTAGAGTCACGATTTTTACATTTAAATCAGCCTGAAACTCTCCCGCTTCCACCCCTTTTTGGAGCAACCTCTCGAGATTTTCGCGAAATTGTGTGCGCTTCGGGACAATTTCCGCCAGACGCTCCTCACTGAGGTGCTTGATTTCCCTGAAAAACACTCTTGCGCTCGCGCCAAGTTGTTTGATGACATGAAGTTGCATGTATACCATGTCAAAAAGTTTCTGGCGATAGTGGCTCGCAGAGTCTTCCAGAATCTCCGTCTGTCTTTGCAGCATGTCGTCGATATAGCGTTTATGAATGTCCATCAGCAGTTCTTCTTTGCTGGTAAAGTAATAGTAAAACGTGCCTTTTGTCACGCCAATCGCATCGCAAATGTCCTGTATCGACGTCTCACTGAACCCTTTTTTCTCAAAAAGCTGAATGCTTACGGCCGTTAGTTTTTCTTTCATCGCTTCTCCTTGCATCACACGTCTTGATTTGCCTGCTCGCGAAGCGCCCTGCGCAGTACCTTGCCGACACTTGTCTTTGGCAATTCCTCGCGAAACTCTACCAATTTCGGCACCTTGTATGGCGCCATGTTCTTTTTACAAAAAGCGATGATATCTTCCTCTGCGGCTGTCACCCCATCTTTTAAAACGATGTAGGCCTTCACCGTTTCCCCTCGATACTCATCTCGAACGCCAATGACCGCCGCCTCTTTCACCGCAGGGTGTTCATAGATCACTTCTTCTATTTCCCGAGGATAAATATTATAGCCGCCAGCGATGATCATGTCTTTCTTGCGATCCACAATATAGACGTAGCCATCCTCATCCATCTGCGCAATGTCTCCCGTGTAAAGCCAACCGTCCCGCAGGGCATGAGACGTCTCTTCCGGCAGATTCCAGTAGCCTTTCATCACCTGCGGTCCGCGAATGATCAGTTCTCCACGTTCACCGACCGGGACATCGCGCTCTCCTGTCAGTTCATCGACAATTCGGTATGAGGTCGATGGAACACCGATCCCCACACTCCCCGGTCTTCGCTCTGCAAATGGAGGATTGCAGTGAGTGGTCGGAGACGCTTCGGACAACCCATAACCTTCAAGCACCATTGCACCCGTTTTTTGCTCAAACACTTTCAATAAATTCACTGGCATCGGCGCGCTGCCGCTATTGCATATGCGGATCGTATCGACGCCATAGTCCTCCACATTGGGAAAATGAGTAAGCGCCACGTACATCGTGGGCACACCGGGGAATATCGTCGGCTTTTCACGCTGAATCGTATGCAACACTTCCTGGATATCAAAGCGCGGCAATAAAATCAGCGAACCACCAGTGTAAATGCTCAGATTCATACAAGAGGTCATACCGAACACGTGGAAAAGCGGAATGACCGCGAGTGTCCGTTCTGTTCCAAGCCTGGTTTCATCTTTAAAAAATTCATAGCTTTGCAGGACGTTTGCGAGGAGATTGTAATGAGTCAGCATCGCGCCCTTAGAGCGCCCCGTAGTACCTCCCGTATACTGGAGAACCGCCACTTCTTCCTTAGGATCAATCAAAACGGGTCGAGGAGATTTCAGCATCCCTTTTTGCAAAAATGCATCAAAAGAGAGGGCGGATGGCTCTGTATTCGCACTCGGCAGTAACGACACCGTGACGATGAGCCGCACGTCGCTATCTGGCTGTATAGCTTTCACTCTATCGTGAATGGCATCTAACACGATGATACCTTTAGCTCCGGAGTCTTTCAGGATATACAACAGTTCCCGCTCGACGAGCATGGGATTGATTTGTGTTACAATACCGCCTGCCATCAGGATGCCATAATAGGCAATGACAAATTGGGGGCAGTTCGGCAACATAATGGCAAACCGATCCCCTTGTTTCAGTCCGTTTTCCTGAAGCGCAGAGGCAAATGCGCGTACCGCGCCAAAAAGTTGCCGATAAGACATCGTTCGTCCATAAAAAGTGAGCGCCTCGTGATCCGGATACGTTTTGACAGACGCCTCGAGCATTTCCGGAAGTGTCTGATTCGGCACTACCACTTCCTTTGCGATGTGTTCTGGATAATTAATAAATCCATTGCCCATTCCCACTTTTATCACCCTCCCCAGCTCTTTTTGTCACATGGCGGAACTGCCACCATCCACCGTGATCACTGTTCCTGTGACATAATCTGAAGCCTTTGACGCCAAAAACACCGCCGCGCCTTTCAGGTCATCTTCCGTGCCGAATCTACCGAGCGGCGTCGAGGCAAGCAGCATCTCTTTATTTCGTTCCATCAGCGCAATCGCCATTTTGGTCGGGAAAAATCCAGGCGCAATCGCGTTCACATTAATCCCATAACGCCCCCATTTGACTGCCAAATCCTTGGTAAACGTGATCACCGCGCCTTTGCTGGTATTGTAGCCAATGGCATCCATCACGCGCGGATCCACTCCACCAAACCCTGCAATCGAGGCGATGTTGATGATTTTTCCACCTTTGCTCCGCTCGATCATGACTTTTCCCACCGCCTGACTCATCAAAAAGGTGCCTGTGACATTCACATCGATCACCTTTTTCCACGCATCAAGCGGCATTTCCGCAGCCGATGCCCCCCAGGTAGCACCACTGTTGTTGACGAGGATGTCAATCCCTCCGAATTCAGCCACAGCGGCGTCTACCACTCGGGATACATCGTCTGGATTTGCAATGTCACAGGCCAGTGCAAGGGTCTTGACGCCAAGCCCAGAGAGCCTGCCTGCCACTTCCTCACAGGCTGCCAGTTTGCGCGAGCAAATCACCACATTGGCGCCCGCTTCTGCATAGGCGGTGGCGATCTGTTCGCCAAGTCCCCGCCCGCCTCCTGTCACCATGGCGGTTTTTCCTGAAAGATCAAACAATTCCTTGATATGCATGCCACACTCTCCCTATTTGCAAGAATCTACCTGTATTTTCTTAGTTCGTATTTGGCAATCTGCGCCTTGTGCACCTCATCCGGCCCGTCCGCGATACGCAGTGTCCGGGCATTCGCCCAGTGCGCCGCAAGCGGAAAATCATCGCTCACTCCGGCGCCGCCAAACACCTGAATCGCCCGATCCAGCACGTTCAGTGCCACGTTCGGTGCCACCACCTTAATCATCGCAATTTCCGCCTTCGCTTCCTTATTGCCGACCGTGTCCATCATATAGGCCGCCTTTAACGTCAATAAACGGGCTTGTTCAATTTCTATTCGCGACTGGGCAATCCAATCCTGTATCACCCCTTGCTCCGACAATTTCTTGTGAAATGCCACCCTGCTCTCCGCGCGCTTCACCATCAATTCTAGTGCCCGCTCCGCCGCGCCGATCATGCGCATGCAATGATGAATGCGCCCTGGCCCAAGTCTTCCTTGTGCAATCGCAAACCCCTTGCCCTCTCCCCAAATCATGTTTTCCAAAGGTACACGAACATTGTTGTAAGTGATCTCCGCATGGCCGTGGGGCGCGTGATCATAGCCAAAAACGGGAACTTTGCGCTCAATCGTCACCCCTTTTGCGTCAAGCGGCACGAGAATCATCGACTGCTGCTCATACTTTGAGGCATCCGGGTTCGACCGCCCCATCACAATCGCCACCTTGCAGCGCGGATCTCCACCGCCTGATGACCACCACTTGCGGGCGTTAATCACATACTCATCGCCATCACGTACGATACTGCCTTCAATGTTGGTGGCATCTGCCGAAGCCACGTCCGGTTCAGTCATAGAAAAACAGGAGCGAATCGTCCCTGCTAAGAGCGGCTTCAGCCATTTTTCCTTTTGCGATTCGGACCCGTACCTCACGAGCACCTCCATGTTACCCGTATCTGGGGCATTGCAATTGAAGACCTCCGGCGCGATCATTGATCTCCCCATGATTTCCGCAAGCGGCGCATACTCCAAATTACTAAGCCCTGCGCCATCTTCACTATCGGGCAAAAACAGGTTCCATAGCCCCTCCGTTTTTGCTTTTTGCTTCAATTCCTCAATGATGGGCGGTACCACCGCAAAGCGATCAGGCAACGCGCCAAGTTGCTCATTGTACAGCACCTCACCAGGATACACATAAGCCTCCATAAACTCCGTCAACTGCTTTTGTAAGCGCTTCACTTTATCTGAAAAAGAAAAATCCACCGAATCCACTCCTCATTATACTAACCGGTTGGTATGTGATTGCCACAAGTATAGATCACAGATTAAGCACTGCGCAACGCTTATCGTCGGATCAATTTTTTTCACCAAATGAGGCTTCTCCTTACCAAATGACCAGTGTGAAAACCGTGTAGGCATCCCCTGATAAGCGCCAAACGTATAAAGGATATCCGCAGGAACGAGTTCAAACCTCATTTCAAAAAAATCCAGTCCAAAGGACTGGGCAATTTGCATTACATTTTCTAATGACTTCTCAAACTTTTCCAATTCATCTTTTTGCATCACTCCACCCCCACTCGGGATTCTCCATTTTTTGAAAAAAATAATCGAAGCGCCGAGTAGACATCGCTTTTTTCCCGAATCACCGTTTGTCGAAAGCGCGGGTGGTGCAAATGGCGAAATGCACTCATGAGTGTGGATGTTCGGTTGTACTGGTATCACTGTTCTCTATCTGCAAATTTCTCGTCGGCACCTGATAGTATTGCATGGCTTCTGCGACGAGCGATTGGGTGCCGGCAACGATTACTAACCCCTCATCTCCTGCAGCCACTTCTGCGGCGTGAAGCGCATTTGCAAGGCAACGATTCACATGCGTAGGCACCAGTTTGCTGGTCAGGTCCGCCAGTTCCTGCAAGTCAAAGACGAGGTGTGGATTTTGCGCCTGTGTCACCCATATTTCCTCCACTTCAGGCGCCAATTCGCTCAGGACGCCAAATCCGTCCTTATCTACCGGAACGCCTACCACCAACACTTTTTTTATCGGAGGAAAAAGCTTTACCACTTCACGCAAATACGCTGCGCTATCGCGGTTGATCGCGCCGTCGATAAGTACCTGTGGGGCGCGCTTCAAGTGCTGCAACCTGCCAGGCCATGTCATGCGCTTGAAGGCAGACGTCACCACCCGCTCATCAAGTGCTTGTCCCAGCCATTCTTCCACCGCCACGATCGCCACACTTGCGTTTTCTGCCTGGTTCCTCCCTAAAAGTGGAAGTTCCACCTGGCGGTAATGGGCACGATTCGTCACTAGATCAAAGCGAGTACCATCAAGCCCCACTTCCACTTTTTCCAGGAAAAAATCCCGTTCCCGCGTGCTTAACCTCACCGCTTGATGATCGGCTTCCTTATCAAGCTCCGCAAGCGCAATCTCCTCCTCTTTTGCTGCCACCGCCGCCTTCATTCCCGATTCAATGATCGCCGCTTTATTCCACGCGATATCCTTTAATTCTGGTCCGAGCAAATCGCGATGCTCCAGTTGAATTGGCGTAATGACGGCAAGTTCACCTGCTATCTGATTCACATCGTCAAAACGAGCGCCACGCCCCAGTTCAAACACGTTCACATCGGTTCTCTGATCCCTAAAATAAAGAGCCGCCACACAAGCGACAAGCCCAACAGGGCCCAAATATTCGTGAGGCTTCATTTCACTTCGGATTGATTCGATCCAGGGATATAGATGGGTTTGCCATTTCAGCCACTCATTTTCATCAATTGCCACACCGTTGATTCTGATCCGCTCCGTAAAATCCACCAGGTGGGGACTGGTAAATAGACCCACCTTCAATCCGTGTGCCTCAAGCAACCTCGCAACCAGCCGTGAGGTGGATCCTTTCCCTTTGCTTCCTGTCACTTTAATGTTGTGTTGATCCCTGTCTGGGGCCCCCACGCGATCCAATAATTTTCTCGTAAATTGTGGAGTGCGCGTCTCTTTGTCATCACGCCCAAGACGATAGGGTTTCGCTTGATTATAGCTTTGAAACAAATAGCCAATGGCATCGTGGAACGATTCAAACAAACGCAGTCCGGCCCCTTTATTAATGTTTCTTGATGGTCTTCGTTACGCCCTTCGTTACGGTCTTCGTCGTGAATTCACTTGAAGGATTAGTTAATGGATGATCCGGTTTTGCAAAATAAGCATCAATCACCTGTTGCGCCATCGGCGCCGCCGCCCGAAACCCCTCGCCGGTGACATTCGGAATCACCGCTGCGATGGCGATTTGCGGGTTATTATAGGGAGCATAGCCGACAAACACGGAATTGTTGCGCCCGGGAACCCCTGACTCCGCCGTACCTGTCTTCCCTGCCACATTGACTTTATCATTGCCAAAGTAATAGGTGGCCGTACCAAGTGAACCGTGAGTAGCCAGTTCCAGCGACTGTTGAATGATCTTCAGGTACTGTTGACTGACTGGCACCTTATTCACCAGATGGGGCTTGATCACCTTGACCACCTTACCTTTCGAGGTGGTGATCTCATGCACCAGTTGCGGTTGATAGCGATCACCACCATTGGCGATCGCCGCTATATAGGTGGCAAGGCCAATGGTTGAATACGCCTCTTCCTGCCCAATGGCTGCAGCAGGCAGATCATATAGCGTTGGCGGGTTGGCGTAGGTGACATATCCGGGCATTTCCCCCGGCAAATCCACACCGGTGAGCGACGTGAGGCCAAACTTTTTCCCTAAATCATTAATCTGGTTCAGGGCCTGCACGCGTCCTCCTGTCAACCAGGCGCTGATGTTGGCTGGAGGATTATTGGTGTTGAAGTGCCCCATATTGAGTCCTACCTGATAAAAATACGTGTCGTCCGACACCTCAATCGCTTCTTTTAATCCCACCCAACCGAAACCGCCAAGGTTCCAGTTGTGCATAAAATACGTTCCGATCTGCAGACCGCCCCGGTCTAACACTTGCAAACTAGGCGTCATTTCATGATTGATGAGCGCTGCCATCGCCGTCAACATTTTCTCTGTCGATCCCGGCATATAAAGCCCCGAAATGGCGCGGTTAAAACCTGCATTATTCGTCAAGTACTGCTGATAATGCTGATTGGAAATCCCGCCAATCCACCATTCGGGATTATAAGTAGGATAACTCGCCATGGCGAGCACAGCTCCCGTATGCACATTCAGGACGACGATCGTTCCGGAATGAACATTGGTTTCTCCCACACCGCGCAAAAAATTGATCCGCTGTACCAGTGCCTGTTCTGCCACTTTTTGTAGCGGTCCGTCCAGATTTAGAATCAGGTTGTTGCCCGCTTTGGCGGGTACGCTCACGATTCCTTGATTTAACGGAATTCCCGCAGGGGAAATAGGGATTTTCTCTTCCCCATACTGCCCTCTCAGTGCACTTTGATAAGTCTGTTCCAATCCAGACAGTCCCACAAGTGCGTCTTTAGGGTAACCCTGCGCCTGATATTGATTCCATTCACTGGCGGGAATCGGCCCGATAAACCCGATTTCGTGAGCCGCCAATTCCCCTAGGGGGTACACCCGTTGCGGCACGGTCATCATCAATACCCCGGGCAAATCATCCCGATGCTCCGCAATAAACGCCATTTCTTTGGGAGTGGCCTGGTTCACCAGCGTCACCGTAGGCTGCAGTTGATATTGGTTCAACATCATATCTTGTAAGGTTTTTGCCTTCATACCAAGCACAGGAGCGAGTTCCTGCGCCACTTTCGGAGCCGAATAAGAGTCGTTCGGATACCTGATATAGAGAATTTGATACACGGGAACATCAGCGGCAAGCACGTCCCCCTCCCGGTCAAAAATCCAACCGCGGGATCCTGGGATCGGCAATGAGCTGAAATTTTGCACCGCTACATCTGTCTGAAACTGTTGCGCCTCCGTAATTTGCAAATAACCCAGTCGTACGATCAGGGATGACGTCGCCAGCGCAGCGGCAAAAAAGAGCAGCTGTATACGCTTGACTGTTTTAGGCTGCATTTTGCCGCGTGGATTTATTTCTTTCATTTTTTATACACCACTCTACGAATCATTCGAAGTCTATTTTAACGGATGAACCTGAAGTCGTCATGAATTTTTGTCGTGGTCAAATTTAGCGCGGCAAGAAAAGATTTCACACGCTCATCCTGGAGTTTTTCTCCGCGTTGCAGCCAGGCCCTGCGTTCATCCTCGCTCCATAATAGCAAATCTGAATGCAAGCGTACGTCAATTATTAAATTTTTCCTTATGGTCAACGCCCCCACCCTTCTTGTGAATGATCATTTCGCTGCTCCCATACACATAGAAAACAAAACCAACAAGGAGGCAACTCCTTTGCAAAATCCGCAGAGAGTAGCCATTTACCTGCGAAAATCCCGTGCTGATATGGAGGCGGAGGCTCGCGGCGAGGGAGAAACGCTTTCCCGCCACAAACGGGTGCTGCTTCAATTGGCTAGTGATCATCATTATTTTGTATGCGAAATCTATCAGGAAATAGTATCTGGCGATCAACTTGCCTTGCGTCCGCAGGCGCAACTGATGCTGCAGGCGGTCTCGGAGGGCAGTTTCCACGCAGTGCTCTGCATGGATCTCGACCGGCTTGGAAGAGGCAATCTGATCGACCAAGGGATCATTCAACAGGTGTTCAAGTCATCCGACACGCTCGTGGTGACGCCTCGCAAAATCTACGATCTGCGTGACGAATGGGATGAAGAATGGTCAGAATTTGAAGCCTTTTTTGCTCGAAGGGAACTAAAAATGATCACTAGGCGCCTGCAACGTGGACGACGTTACAGCGCAGCAGAAGGCAAAAGCATCAGCCAACGCCCGCCCTATGGTTACTATCGAAACGAACACCTACGACTAGAGCCCGATCCTACCACTGCACCCATCGTGAAGCAGATTTTCGATTGGGCCAATCTCGGAATCAGTCAAAGGGAAATCGCCAGAAGGCTAAACGAAAATGCCATCCCCTCGCCAAAAGGAGGGGCGTGGGGCGCCTCCACCATCGCCTTTATCTTGCATAACCATGCGTATACTGGCACCATGATCTGGGGTAAACATCGTTATCTGAAAAGCGGCGCCAAGTATCTCAAGGAACATGTGCCTGAAGAGTTATGGATCAAAAAAGAGCATGCGCACCCTGCACTAATCGCGAAAGAAGATTTTACAGCATTTACGCCAAGTCCGACTTCGGATGTGCCTATATTCCAAAACACCCATCATGAGCTCGCTTCGCTGATCCTTTGTTATCACTGCCATCGACCGATGCAATTCAGAAAATCCTACGGAAAAAGGCAGGATCGCTTGCTCTGCGTCACCCCTCTTTGCCCTTGCAAAAGCATCGCCTATTCGTTGCTGCAACATAAACTGTATGAGACCATCTTGCAACTGTATGCATTTGCGAAAGATGACCCCCTCATTGCGGACGCAAAGCTTACTCTTTTTAGTGCGCTAACCACATCCGCGCCACCGTCTTGGCAAAGACAGGCATTGAGTCAAGTGGTGGATCGCATCATTTATCGCAGGGATCGGGATTGGCCAGATGATCATCCGATACAGTTAGAAATTTGGTTGAAATTTTAACGCATTTTATTCAAAATATTCTTTTGTGAAATGATTGACAATCTTTTTGCTTATGATAGTATTTCCGTAATGATTGTTTTGTAATAAGCACTTATCGTCACGCGGCGGGCACCTTTATGATAAAGGCGTTTGTCGCGTTTTTCACGCGCTAATTTATGGGTATTTTTTGCGGTTGCTGTACAGCGATACTGATTGATCTCTCCATACCCAAAGACATTGCACTCCTCCATTAACTCGTTCACCAGTTGTACACATCGCTCATTATCAGAGGTGAGGTTGTCGCCGTCTGAAAAGTGAAAAGGGTACACATTGTAGCGATCCGGCGGGTATTCGGTGTGCACCAGATCGAGCGCCAACTGATACGCGGAAGAACAGATGGTGCCACCGCTTTCCCCCTTGCTGAAAAATTCAGCTTCACTGACCCTTTTGGCTTCCGTATGATGAGCGATAAATTCCATCTTCACATTTTGGTATTTGCTGTGAAGAAATCGAGTCATCCAAAAGAAAAAAGTCCGGGCAATGTACTTTTCAAACGTCCCCATCGACCCGGAAGTATCCATCATCGCGATCACCACGGCCTGCGACTCTGGTTTCACCACATCTTCCCACGTTTTGTAACGCAGATCATCCAGATGAATGGAAGACTTAGCGGGTTTTCCGGAAAGCGCATTGCGCTTCAACGCTTCAAGCAATGTTCGCTTTTTTTCGATATTGCCTTGTAGACCGGTTTTGCGCACATCCTTAAAATCGACATCAGGTGACTTGACAAGGTCAGGATCTTTTTCTTCCAGATTCGGCAATTCAAAATCGGCAAACATCACTTCGGCGATTTCATCAATCGACACGCCGACTTCATAATAGTCGATTCCCGGTCTATCCCCGGCGCCACTTGCGGCATCAGCCTGATTGCCCTTGTCTTTGCCAAGAACGTCACCTACCTTGGAATTCCCCTGTCCCTGGCCCGCGTGATCACTTT
>JAJYOE010000003.1 GCA_021785975.1 Bacillota bacterium
ACGCGAATGCCAATAGTCGGTAACAATTTTTTCCCCCGCTTTCGCTTAAATTATAACACGATCCTGGGGATTATAAGAAAAAACAGCGGAAATCCCCGATTGAATTCAGGAAAATCCGCCTTAAATGATCAAAGTACTTGTTCTTTCGACAATTTCTCAATCTGTAACTGAGTTCCATTATTCGCATCGACGATCACTCGAAAGGTGCTATCTGCTGTCCTTCCCAGAATCGAATACACCAGGTGAGGATGTTTGGTCGGATCATAAACTACTGCCAAATGCTCGTTTTCGACCTTAAATTGAGGAGTTAATTCTAGCCTTGCCTGGCGAGGCGTAATACCGGGTCGATACGTACTCAGTCTGATGGGGTTTGCATAAAAGGCGCTAGCGTCAAAATCAGATACCGCCATCCAATTTGAAGGAACCTTAATCAAGATGACCTGTGGTTCAATTACCGTCCCATGATACACCGGGGCAAAAGCAAAGGAATGACCTAGCTGACTCGAATAACTGCGAAGCACCGCCACTGAATGAAACCCATGTCGGTTCAAAAATGTGAAAGCGATGTGTCTGGCAACAAGCAAATTAACATTCCCCTGTGAAATTGAAGATCCTGCATGATATGGCGTGCGTGTCATCCAAACCACCTTTCCTCCATGGGAACTGACGGCTAATCGATCCGTTTCCTTCGTCCCACTAGAAAGTGTCACAAGATAACCTGGATAGCCCACACCAGGGCCTAAACGTTGCACACTGTATTTCATGACTCCACTGTAACCCAAAAAGCGTTTCGCTATTGACAATGCATCATCAGATGAGTAGATAGGCCCGCGATTTAAAAAACTGGCCACATTTGAGTCCGAAAGTTGAAGTGGATCCATGTGCATGCGCCCGTTTTCCGAAAGCATTTGCTTGGCATCGCCGTCTATGTGTTCAAATTGACGTTGTAAGTTGATGTTATTCACACTTTCCACCATTGCACCCGTCATTTGAAATGACTGCATTTTCGCAAACAAATTACCTTGTGTAGCGGTCATTTCGTTCTCAAGTTTGGTGGTCTGCTTGTAGAGCTGTTGAATTCTTTTTCTTTCCGTGGCCGTCAAGGGTCTCCCGTTCACATGGGAAAGATGAAGTTGCTCCAGATAGGCAGAAGTATGAGTTAAATAACTGATGAGTGATCCATTTCTCACCAATTTAGCAGGCAACCCCTCTACATTGGCGATGGCTGCCGCAGTTTGCCTTTGTGCGGCGGAAAGTTCTTTTTCAATCGATGAAAAGGAATTAGTGATCGATAGTTTAGCCAATGAATCCTGTAATAAATCCACATGCGCCATTAATCGGTGATAGCTTCCCTGATATTGGTTTTCCGCCATTTGCACGGCTGCCATTCGATTTTGGTGTTCATTAAATCCGTAAAGTCCAAAACCGATCACCCCAATTGCCAGGGCTGGAATTATCCAAACAGATCGTCTGTTCATCATTTCACCCCCACTATTTAGCAAATACATGGTTGCCAATTTGCAACATGACAGGTTGACTCCATATCCATCCAGAAGTCGCGGTTGCAGGATTCCAATAATACAGTGCGCCATGCGTAGGATCCCAACCATGAATCGCATCCATCACTGCGGCATTCGTCGATGAATTGGTGCCACGCCAAGCCTGCCCATTGGAAATGGACGTAAAAGCCCCAGGTTGATAAATGATCGCAGGTATAGAATGAGGAAATTTGCTACTGTGATAACGATTCAAAATGACTGCGGCAATTGCCACTTCGCCTTCAAATGGTTGGTTCCTTGCTTCTCCGTAAACCACATGCGACATGAGACTAATATCGCTCGAAGAAAATCCTCCAAAATCAGTCGGGCTGGAAAGAACGCTTGAGGTGGAGAGTGTCGTAGATTGCGTACTCTGCGTCGGAGGATTCCAGTTGGCGGTTGCCTTGGATAACGCATTCATGGTCATCGGACCGACAATACCATCCGTTTGCAAACCGAATGCAGTTTGAAAATCTCTTACTGCCCAGTATGTTTTCCAACCAAAGTATCCAGTGGACTGACCGTGAAAATACCCGATGTACGCAAGCCTTGATTGAATGTTCCTAACCGCGTAACCACTATTGCCATAACTGTAGAGTGTTCCTGAAGATGTGTACACTTGTGCATGACTTCTACTTCCGAAAAGTGAAGTACTGAACAAGATCATTTGCAACAAAAACAAACTCCAAATCACCTGTTTTTTCACACTTCCACCTCTTCCCGATATAAATCCTCATGCGTTATTGTTTACCACTAATTCATTTTTCATTAAGTATTTGCCATAAAAAAAAAGATGGCCATCGGCCACCCTTAATCACTTCGTCCTATTAAATTTATTCTACTACCTGTACGTCAAACTCCTTGTCGTTATCACATAAACATCTGCGAAATCCTGTTTCTACGTGACCCTTGACATCTCTGATGCCCCTTAAAATGAACACTTCGCCACATTTACGGCAACGGATGTGAATTTTCACTCTGCCACTGGAAGATTCCAGTTCTCTTTTCGATTCCGCAATGGTTATCAAATCAGTATGCATGCAAAAACCTCCCACGCCGAAGTGCCCCGAAACTACACCCAGCCGCGCAATTCTACGGCCTCCGCCATTCTCTTGATGCCCACCATATACGCAGCAAGACGCATGTCGATCTTGCGCGCCTGCGCCGTTTTATAGACAGTTTCAAACGAGCGCACCATCAATTCCTCGAGCCGATTTTCCACTTCCTGCTCAGTCCAGTAATACCCTTGGTTATTTTGTACCCATTCAAAGTAGGACACAATCACTCCACCGGAATTTCCGAGAACATCCGGCACAATTAATGTTCCTTTATCCGCAAGCAATTTGGTGGCTTCCATTGTCGTCGGTCCGTTAGCCGCCTCAACAATGATTTTCGCCTTTATATTATCGGCATTGGCCATCGTAATTTGATTTTCAATGGCCGCAGGAACTAATATGTCACAATCCAGTTCCAATAACTCTTTATTGCTGATCGTATTTTTAAACAGCTTGGTGACTGTGCCAAATGAATCCCGCCGTTCGAGCAGAGAATCAATATCCAGCCCCCGCTCATCATGCAGAGCACCATATGCATCGGAAATGCCTACCACTTTTGCCCCGGCATCATGCATGAATTTGGCCAGATAGCTTCCCGCATTACCAAATCCCTGAACGACTACTCGCGCATTTTCAAGCGATAATCCCTTTACATGAGCAGCTTCCCGTATGCAAATTGCTACCCCGCGAGCGGTTGACGTGTCACGTCCCAGTGAACCACCAAGCGCGATCGGCTTACCAGTTATAAAATTAGGGGAATCAAATTCCCGCATATGACTATATTCATCAAGCATCCAGGCCATCACCTGGGAATTGGTCATGACATCCGGAGCAGGGATGTCTTTAGTAGGTCCGACAATTTGGCTAATAGCGCGGACATAGGCTCTAGCGAGTCTTTCTTGTTCGCGAAACGACATCTCTCGCGGATCACAAATGACTCCGCCTTTGCCTCCTCCATAGGGAAGATTGGCAATGCCGCATTTGATGCTCATCCATATCGATAACGCCTTCACCTCATTTTCCGTCACATCCGGATGAAAGCGAATGCCTCCCTTGGTGGGACCAATCGAGTCGTTATGCTGAGCCCTGTACCCTGTAAAAACCTTTACAGAACCATCATCCATGCGTACCGGAAAGCGGACGGTCAGTGTGCGCATGGGTTCTTTCATAAGCTCGTACACATCAGGGCCATACCCCAACTTGGATAATGCTTCTTTTATAATTTCCTGAGTACCGGACAAAACGTCCAGGTTTTCGTTATCTTTAGGTAAAGTTTCATTTTGCGACATTTTTTCGCCACCTTTATGAACATTAACAAAAAAGTCCACACTTCATGCACAGTATATCAGCAGCTCAGTTTTTTGGTCAAATCTGAATATTTTCTTGTCTTGATCTTGCGTATGCCCTTTGAATCAGCAAATCCAAAAATTCAGGGAACGAATACCCATAATACCTCGCTGCATCTGGGACTAAACTGGTCGAAGTCATCCCCGGTAAAGTGTTTACCTCTAGTATAAAAGGACCGTTTTCACCAATCATCATATCTACCCGCGCGTAATCCTGACATCCCAAAAGACGATACGCTTCTTTGGCGTAATCTTCCACCTGCTGATAGATTGGTTCTGGCAAACGAGCTGGCAGGATATGCTGGCTTCCGCCCGTCTTGTATTTTGAATCGTAATCGTAGAGCGCAGCTTTGGGAATAATTTCGATCACTCCCAACACGGTAGGATCTTTCGTGTCACCATAGAGAACTACGGTCACTTCCATCCCCTTGACATATTCTTCAACAAGCACCATCTTGTCGTATTTGAGCGCTACCAGTATTCCCTCTACTACCTCTTCATGGGTGGCGGCAAGTGTTAATCCGATCGTTGATCCTTCACGATTGGGTTTGATAATCAGCGGTAACCCAAGTGACTGCTCCGCCTCCAGTGCAAATTCATGAATACTTGGCAAACTTTCTTCCGTCGCGATACGATCCGCGGGCATCGGCAGATTGGCCGATGAGAGAACCCGTTTCGTTTGCGCTTTGTCCATGGCAAGGGCACTGGTCAATACTCCTGACCCCACATAGGGATAGCCCATAATTTCGAGCGCTCCCTGAATCGTTCCATCTTCGCCGAATCGTCCATGAAGACCGAGAAACACAAGATCCGGATCAAAATCGGCAATATCATTAAACACACTGGGTAACAGATCAAATCCGGCGACATCATATCCCAGATTTTTGAGCGCGTCCATTATCTGCCTTCCAGTATTAAGCGATACGTCCCTTTCTGCGGATCTTCCTCCATAAATTACAGCAATTTTCACAGACTGCTCCCTCTTTTCGTTAGTTGGCGACCAATCTTTCTAACATATTCATCAACCATTGAATTGGCCATAAGAGTGCAAATTGTTCATCCACCACTTGAAAGTTTCGATCATGCGTCACGCCAATAGTACCTCCGACGAACAATTGCAACACCGGATACGCCTGGCTGACATCCCCTAAATCAGTAGATCCGGGTAGTTCGGAAATACGCTGGATGTTCGTGATGACTCTATCTTTTTTCAATACCTGTTCAGCAATTCCCTGCAACGATTCGCTTTGTTGAAGAGGAGCATATGAACTGATTAATTGTACTTCCACAGCAGTGGAAGCGGAGAGTCGTGCTAGGATTTCATTTACTGCCTGCGCCTGGATGTCAGCTAATTCTTTAGGAAACGCAGTCCAAAGTTCTATGCCTGTGGAAATCGGCCTGGCCCTTACTTTCAGTTGCGGTCGTCCTGTAATGCGGCGAATTTCTTTTTGCCATTCATCAAGGAAACCAGCGTGAGTTTTCAGTGATATCGGCCGATGATCAAAGGGATCAAAAGGCGGTGCGTGAAGCCGAAGCCCAATCATCCCGTCCGCCCCATCCACCAACTGCACCCATCCGGTAGAAAGATGATCTGCCAAATGAGTCGACAAAACCGCATCTGCACCCGTAAACCAGCCGTCTTTTAAGAGAAGTTGTTTCCCGGGAATATAGGGCAGCGGGTAGTCTAGGTCATAGACAGGACGACACTCCTCCCCGGGACAACCAATGATACGCACAGCGACATGCTTAAGTCCACCATATGTATGAAGCAATAGCGCTAGACCGAGTGCATGCACCGACTGAGCAAAGTGCCCGCAAGTGTGTTCACAAAGCCATCCTTCGCCGGATACCCTCCCCACCGCATCCAAATCCACAGTGATCACCACTGATTTTTCGCTTCGACCGAATAACCCTAGATCAATCACGGGAGCTAGCCCGTCTAGCGCCAAACGAAAAGGTATTTGATGCTCACTTAAAAAACGATGCCAAATCTCCACTGTTCCCTTTTCTTCAAAGGCAGGCTCTGCAGTCCGTTCCAAAGATCTTGCAAGAAGAAGCAAACGCTCCCTGATCGCCGAGTAGTGATCGTCAAAAATGTTCAACAAAAAAGTTCCTCCGGGAACGAAAAAAGAAATGACGACAATGACCACGCAGCCATTTCGACATTTCTTTTCACAGGTAAATTAAGCAAAGTGCTGAAGAATGGTATTCAGCGCGTGGTGTTTGACTACGCACTTCCCATATTCATCAAGCATTGCCGTTGTAACTCCTGTCAATTCACCAAATTCATGAAGCAACGACCATATGGAATCATACACCGCTTCATCGATATCGTCATTTTCAAACGCCAAATGGTATTTGCCTTCGTACACATAGAGTGAAGCTTCAAAATCGCCAAAATGTTCCATCGCTTGTGCAACCTGTATCACTTCTTCAAAGTCAGGGAAGGAAAAGACAAAGGAACTGAATGGATCCACTTCATGGCTGTCTTCATCCTCTTCGTCCTGGCTGCTTGACTGTGGAGGCAAGCTTGGTACCTGAGTGACAATCACGACAACGCCCTCAGTCGGCATCGTAAACGCTTCAACAGCTATGGGTCCCACGATTTCAAATCCCACTTCTGAATACGCTATTTCCATCATATCCCAAAAAAGCTCTTGAACTTTTTTGCCGTTTTGCCAGACTTCCTCTTTTTCGATGCCGCGTGCTTCAAGATCTTCATAACTGATGAATATTCTCACTTTGTTCTTGGAGATCTTTTCCACCCGCATCGTAATCCCATCCCTTCATGCGCTAAGAAACGCTTTTCTGTAATCATACTCACAATTAAAAGATTACGCTAGTGGAAAATACACGGCAAAAAAGTTTACCAGCTTGCCTGCCAGATAGCGTCATTGTTTCATCGTAGATGCGCGTTCCTCAATCTGATGCGGCAAGATGACCGTATATGCAGAAATGTGTTCATCCCCTAGCAGTTTAGTCAAAAAACGCATGGCAACCGCCCCATAGTCGTACATCGGCTGAGAAATCGTCGTAAGGTGTGGGCGGGTCAACTGCGTGATTTTAGTGTTGTCAAACGCAAGTATCATCACATCGCCAGGCACCATAAAATGCAAATCCTGACAGGCATGAAGCGCAGCGACGGCGAGTTCGTCGTTACTGGCAATAAGCGCCTGTGGACGGTCTACACTCAGTTGACTGCGTATCGACGCAATCGCGCTTCCGTACTCTTCGCGTGGTGTCATGATATAGTTTGGTTCCAGTCCCGCTTCAATCATCGCTTCGTTATACCCTGCTTTGCGGGAATCAGATAGCGCGTTAGTACCTTCTGGCCCTGAGACAAACGCAATCTTGCCACTGCCTTTGGCGAAAAGAAAGTTCACCGCGTCTTTCGCCGCTTGCCTATTGTCGATATTTACCGAAGGAATTCTCCCCTCTGGATCATCAGTTCGGCATAGCACCACTGGCAATTGCGCCTGTTCAAAAGTATCCACATGCTCCTGACGCAATTCCATGGTCATAAACAATAAGCCATCTACCTGTTTTTCCCACATGGTACCAACAAGGTCTGTTTCTCGTTGAAGTTGCCCATCTGAGTTCGAAAGAATGATGTGGTACTGATACATCCTCGCCACATCCTCGATTCCCCTCACGAGCTCCGCCATATACGTAGCGGAAACATCAGGCACGATCACTCCGATCGTCTTTGTTTTTTTGCTTGCGAGCCCTCTTGCCACTGCGTTAGGCCGATAAGAAAGTTGAGCGATTGCATCAAGCACTCTTTTCTTTGTTTCTTCCTTTACCACAGCAGTATCGTTAAGCACCCTCGAGACGGTTGCCATCGATACGCCTGCCACTCTCGCCACATCATAAATTGTTGCACTCAAACCTGAAACCTCCCTGAAATCAATTTGACTTTATCTTGAGATGGCCAAACTGTATCGCTTTTTCCCAGTAAAACTCCTTCGTTCCGCCTTGTTGAAATTGAATGACCACCTTGTACCCCTGGTCGATAAAAGGAGATACCTTCAGAATAGTCCCTTCTCCAAATACTTGATGCCAGCATGAGGTCCCCTGTACAGGAACTCCGTAGTTATATTCCCCATGCGTCGATCCAATCCCTTTTCTTTCGGGTGTTGCATTCTTAGAAATCCCCAATTCTTCAAGGAATGGCGAGGGATTTACCGAGATACCGCCTTCTTTTTTAGCATAGCTTAACCACAGTTGTTTTTTGGCCCTGGTGCACCCCACATAGAAAAGTCTTCTCTCTTCTTCTACACTGCCTTTGTAGTCTGCCTTTTTCGCGTGAACTCTCAAATGAGGTAACGCGCGATCATGCAAGCCCAGCAAAAATACTTCGTCAAATTCCAATCCTTTCGCACCGTGCATCGTCAATATCTGGATTGGCGCTGATTCCCTTGTCAAATGGTGTTCGCGATCCTTCACGGATTTTAGCCAATCGGTTAAACGCTGATTTTTCACCATCCCCTTAGCGACCAACGACACCACTGCTTCCCCTTTATCATCGTTGCGATTTTTTTTACGCAATTCGTATAAAGGATGATACGCGCGCCATGCATCCATGTAGGCGGTAGGGGCGTCTAGCACCTTCCATTGTTCCAGCAGTTCGGCAAAGTCTTGACCGACCCCAAACGGATTTCTGATCGAGAGCATTTTTAACCATTCTGCACTGGAACTGGTGCGCGTCTTAAATATCGACTCATCACTACCCTTAAAAATTCGCCTAGTCAACAAAAATTGGTGAAACGCCTGCTGTGCATCCGCAGTCGATGCGAGCCCCGCGGCAACGGCCAACCAATTGAGAATACTATGTACATCATAATGGCGATACGGCAACACGGAGGGATCGCGGACGACAAAGGAAATTCCTTGTTGCCATAAGGATTCGACGATAGGATACAACTGATAGTTGGTTCTCGCCAGAATGCCAATGGTGTATTGGGAATTTCTCATGCGCTCCTTGACAAGTCTTGCAATGACCGATGCTTCCATTCCTTCATCAGCAAATTCCCTGAGCACTGGTAAAGCCCCATCGCCGATCATGCCCAAAAAATCTTTCCTTCTCCTCAAGGCATTATGTTCAATCAAGCGGGAAGCAGTGGCGATGATTGGATCAACGGAGCGGAAGTTTTTGCCGAGAACCACCTCTTTGGCATTCTTGTAATCAGACAAAAACATACGAATTACACCGCTCTCGGCTCCTCGAAAGCCGTAGATAGATTGATCGTCATCGCCGACGACTGTAAGCGGAATCTGTTTTTCGCAAAGCTTTTCCAGTGCCATCCATTGCACCAAACTGGTGTCCTGAAATTCGTCGACCATGACGGACCGATAATGAGACCGCAGCGTACCGAGAAACCTTTGATCAGCCAGTAGGTGATAAAACTGAAGTAAAATATCGTCAAAATCCCATCGGCCAAGTTGTTTTTTGATCGCCTCGTACCGCTTGTATACAGAAAGCCAATCCGGATGTTCCTTGGCCATCAGCGCTTCAGGAGTCACGGAAGAATTTTTGATTCGCGTAATGATTTGAAGTGCTTCTTCCATCAACTCTTCCTCAGGATTTCGCACCCCGTTTTTCATCACCTGCCGAAGCAAGCGGCGATTCTCGCCATCGGTTAAGAGTTGCGGTTGAATATGCTGATATTTAGAGTAAAAACGCAAAAAAATAGAGTGAAAAGTTCCGGCATTCACCCGACTTAACATGGGATGTAACTGTTGTAAACGCTGCTTCAATTCCAATGCGCTTTTCCTTGTGAAAGTAAAAACAAGCATCTCTTCAGGCGCCAATCCCTCTACCAAATGCAAAAAAGCCGTCCGCAGCGTGATGACGGTGGTCTTTCCACTGCCAGGACCTGCAAATACAGCGAGTGCTGACAAGGGATAGGAAACTGCCTCCCATTGCTCATCCGTTAACAGAATCCCCTTGTCTTTGACCATCGATCGAAACTGTCTGCTATTCATTCGACCCCTGATTCCTTAAAAATTTGGTAAGGCCAGATACCTTACGCTCCAAGGTTTTTTTCTCCGTCAGCAATACAGCGATTTTGTCCAGATCTTGAGCCTGAAATGACTCAATCACCAAATTCTCTATTGTTTCCTGCCTCAATTGCCACCCAGATAGCACTTGGCGCAATCTGCGCATGCGATGATCATGCAAACGAAAGGCGTCCTCTCTCAACATTATCGTCATTGCTTCCTCCAATCCTGTTCACAAGCTTTACTACAGTGAAGTGTTTACCCGTGTTGACCATCTTTTTATAAACTGCTGTAAATCAGCAAGAAAATCTTTTTCCATTTTGGTTTGTTCCATCAGTTTGGCAATGCCCTGCAAATCTTCCTGTCGAAATAATTCCATGACCCTTACCGTCACATGTTCTTCGCCTACATTCATGGTGCTTGCCGCTTCCTGGAAACAATCGTTGATCAGCGATAGCACGGTTTGAATCGTATCTGGAGCGCCTATGTCACTCATCGTCCAATCCCTCTCTTTACCTTATGATTGTGGTCCAGAATCTGCGACCAATCGAAGTTTTCCGCGGCATTTGCCACATACGAATTTTTTTAGATCGATGCGATTCTTGCGAAGGTACTTAGCTCCGCAAGATTGACACTTATACTCATACCGATAGCAGCGAGGCGGCAATGCCTCTCTATCCGCGTAGCGTATGCCATTCACTCTCTGTAACAACCATTGGAAATCTTTATCTCGATGGCGATACCCGCGCCCTGCCAGATGCAGGTGATAATGGCAAAGTTCATGCTTGATGGTGTCAATGAGTCCGTCAACCCCTACTCGCAACGCATAGCGTAAATTGATCTCGATATCGTGAGTGGTCAGCAAGTACCGACCGCCCACGCTTCGCAGACGAGAGTTATACCTGCAATTGTGCAAAAATGGTTGATGAAAATCCCTCATGGAAATATCTTTTGTCAGCGCAAGCAAATCATCATTGTTTCCCGGTATTTCGCTCATCACATAGCCCCTATTGCCAGTTCATCCATACGTACTTCATCATGGTACAATCAAGTGAGAAAGGGGGCAAGCCTTATTCGTATCTTTGCGATTGCAGATTTGCATTTGTCTTTTGGCGTCAACAAACCCATGTCAGTCTTCGGAGATTTATGGGTAGATTATGAACAAAAATTAGAACGCGAATGGCGCAAGTTGATCCATGTGGATGACCTGGTCATCATCGCGGGGGATATTTCCTGGGCGATGCGAGACGCGGAGGTCCAACCGGATTTGTCTTTTCTCCGCTCGCTTCCAGGTGAAAAAATACTTTTACGAGGCAATCACGATTACTGGTGGGGCACAAGAAAAAAAGTGCAAGAGTTAGCCGGTCATGGCTTTCACGTCTTGCACAATAATGCACTTTCTTTCTCTGGCGTCACTTTCGTGGGAACGAGAGGCTGGGAACTTCCGGAATCCCCCAGATACATCGCGAAAGAGGATGAGAGCATCTACCTCAGGGAAATAGAACGCCTTCGCCTATCGCTGATTGAAGGCAAAAAAAGCGGACAACCGCTGTTTGCGATCACGCATTATCCCCCATTGCTATCTCCTCTTCATCGTTCGGGATTTGCTGCGTTGCTAGAAGATTTCGGCGTCACCACCTGTGTCTATGGGCATTTGCACGGGCAAGCCCATCAATCTCGTGTCGAAGGGCTTGTCCGTCACGTTGACTATTACCTGGTTTCAGGAGATTTCTTAAACTTCGTTCCGCGCGAAATCCCTTTTTTTCATTGAAACATCGCAAAGACTTCCTGCCTTCTTGCGGTATCTTCGGTGTACACTCCCCGCACGGCAGTGGTGATCGTCATCGTCCCGGGTTTGTTGACCCCTCTCATCGCCATACACAAATGCTCCGCTTCCAATTTTACAGCTACTCCTTGCGCCTGCAGACGTTCCATCAGCGAATCAGCAATTGTCGCCGTCAGTCGCTCCTGCAATTGCGGTCGCCTGGCGGTGACTTCTACAAGCCGAGCCAGCTTCGAGAGTCCTGTGATTTTTTTGCCATTTGGGATATACGCCACATGCGCCTTTCCAAAAAAGGGAACCAGATGGTGTTCACACATGCTATAAAATGGAATATCTTTGACGATGACCACTTCACTATGCTCTTCATTAAAAAAAGTCATCAACTGGTCCGCAGGATCTTCTCCTAATCCGGAAAATATCTCCTGATACATCCTCGCCACCCGTTCGGGTGTCTCAAGAAGTCCTTCCCGATCCGGATCTTCTCCGACCGCCTCCAGTATCATACGCACTGCTGCCTGAATTTTTTCTTTATCCACTCTTACCATTTGATCACTCTCCATGAACGCCACTATATCACTTTATTTGACAGCCTGAAACACCCCATATTGAAACCATTTTCCTTTATCTGACATAAAATTAAAGTGATGATCGACAATCGCTGAAGCTTCTTTGGAAAAAGCCTGGGGGCTGACGATCGCCATTCCGTCGTGCTCCTCACTTTGAAGGTCCACTTCCCTCGCTGGTCCAGATACGATCGATTGCACAGGCTCAAACCCGGCAGCCATATAAATCGATTTCCATTCCTTCAACGTGGGAACGGTCATTGCGCCGTAAAGTTCCTTCACTTCCAACAACACTTCGGGCGGCAAAGAACTAGTTGCGGCCATCTCAGTGTCGATCACATGTCCTGGTCGGCGCAACACACGATAGTACTCACTCACCAATGCTTCGATTTGGTTAAAAACAGTGACTGATTCCGCCACAACCAGATCAAAGCTCTGGTCTGGAAAAGGCAGGATGTCTGAACGGTCCAAAAGGATAAAATCAGGATCCAGCGACATCATCTGCGCACGTTTCCTTGCCTTATCCACCATTTCCTGGCGGATGTCCACACCGATCACCTTGACGCCAAAGCGCTCACTCAGTGCGCAGGCCGTTCTGCCAGTACCGCTCCCGACTTCCAACACTTGACTGCCCACTGATAGTTGCAGGCGATCCATCCAGAACGTGGTCCCTGTAAATCCTCCAGGATGAGCGCTTCCCACACCAAATGCCGCGAGTACATCGTGATAGTCCATCATACGCCTCCCGCTTTTTTTGCTAAGATACGCGCAGTAGAACCAAATGGTGAGAAATTCCCGGGAATGCTACAATGTCCGCATGCACTTGTTTTCAGGAGGTAACGCTAAATGCTCAGCGCGTATATTATTCATGTGGAGCCGGAGGGAGATTTTTTCTTTACCCCGGAAGGTGTATTGATCACGCTCGATAACATTTCCTACCAGGTTTATTGCCTCGATTCGCGACATAATTTTTTGCGCGCAGCGGTGACCAAATTTCCCCTCGCCCAGCTAACGGGGGATGGGGTGGCGTATCGCGGTGCTAACATCAAGCTAGAACCAATACAGTCGCTTGAAACAGGTATCGATAAAGCCAAGGAGGCATCGTTTACCATACTGGACGATCTGTATCGCTCGAACCCTGAACGTTATTTTTTCCTCTCCAAGTATTTACCTACACCGTGACAAAAAAGCAGCCCCCAAAGAGGCTGCTTTTTCCATTGATGATGGTTCAGATCACTCAGTAGCGATATCCTGATCTGTCTGTACGACTCCCGCAACCACCTTCATAAAGTGCTCTTCTGGTTGGTCAATCAGCGGTTGTAACCGTTGTGCTTCCTGCTGTTGGCCTGACCGAATCAATTCCTTTTGATAGGTAGTGAGCAGTTCTTTGACATCGTAAATTCCCTCAGAATTCAAAGTGACCAGTGATACTTTAGCGCCTTTTGCGAGGCGTCTGCGAAGCGCTTCCGCGTTCAGTCCCATCTCTAAATTCAGGTGCAAATACACGACACCGCCAGTCATCCCAGAGCAGATCCACGGCCCGGGATCTCCCATGACGAGTGCGCGTCCACCTGTCATGTACTCAAACGCAAATCCTTTGATGTTAGCGCGAGACGCAATCGCCCCATGTTCATCCGATATGGGAGCAGTGACTTCCCCGCCGATAATGATATCCGCACCTGAAAGGCGAATGCCTGCACGAGAGTCAGCATCGCCCTGAACGATAAAGAGTCCCCGTTGCGCACCGTAGGCGAGTCCTTTTCCAACGCTCCCGTTAATCCGTTCGCCATGGCGGTTTTGCCCTTTCATGATGATCACTTTGCCGCCAAGTGCTCCTTTGCCGACACCGTCCTGCGCACCACCTTCTACTCTAAGATGGACGCCGCTCGCATTGTAGGCGGCAAACCCATTGCCCACCACAGAGCCGCTCAGCAACCGGACCGAGGCTTTACTTAACCCTTTTTTGCGGTCACGGATTTCAGAGCGAACTACAGAACCGGAAATCATACCGCCGATGACGCGCTCTGCAGAGTGAACCTGACTCGCGCCAAATGTCATCGCTTCACTGCCTGCAGCCATTGCAGACACCGCCTGCTCACCAAGCTGGGCGGTGAGTGATTCCATTCCGACAGAGCTCGGGCGATTCGAACGAGTTTTATACTGATACGCAACATGAACATGCATGTCAATCAAATCTCTCAAATTGACCTGAGAAAGCCCTCTTGTCTGCGTCAGTTTTTCGGATTTACCTACCAATTCCTGCAAAGAACTTGCGCCAAGCATGGCGACAATTTGCTTCACTTCTTCCGCCATGCCAAGAAAATATCGTTCCAAATTCGCTACTGCCAGATCAATTTGTCTTGGTACGAACGCCTTAAGTCCATGCGCCGTCGCTTGCTCCTGGGTTTCAATTTGCGTAGCAATCCCCACATGGCAAGTATCTTTGTGACAACCTCGACAACTCGTACAGCCGATGGCAATCATCGCCATGGTGCCAAATCCGACTCGATTGGCGCCAAGCAAAATGAGTTTTACTGCATCAAGTCCACTTTTCATGCCGCCATCGCCCCAGATCTCCACTTGGTCGCGAAGACCCGACTCGAGAAGTGCCTCATGCGCCAATTTGACCCCGATCTCGACAGGCAGGCCCACGTACTTGATCGCGTGAGATCTTGCGGCACCTGTACCGCCGTCAAACCCGCTGAGAGTGATGACGTCCGCTCCGGCTTTCGCAATCCCCACGGCAATCGTGCCGATATTCGGAACCACAGGGACTTTGACCGCAACCCTGGCGCGTGGATTCACCACTTTCAATTCATCAATCATCTGCGCCAGATCCTCAATCGAATAGATGTCATGATTGTTCGAAGGAGATATCAAGTCAGTGCCTTGTCTCGCATTTCTCGCATTGGCCACTTTCGCCGATACCTTGGATCCTGGCAAATGTCCGCCTTCACCTGGCTTGGCTCCTTGACCGATCTTAATTTCCAAAAGGTCCGCAGAATTGCAAAGTTCCGCATTGACGCCAAAGCGACCAGATGCTACCTGATGGCCGCGGTTTTTGGCGTATTTGCCGAGCATGTCTTTGATTTCGCCACCTTCACCATTCATGGCGATCATATCGAGCTTTTGCGCAGCAGCTGCATAGGAACGAAATGCAGTTTCACCTTGCGAGCCAAAGCTCATCGAACTGATCACAAAGGGCAATGCATGATCGCCTATGGTCAAATCGACATCATCAGGGCGAATGGCAGAGTCTGTAGGTACGACGTCTAGTAAATGGCGCAGCGAGATGGGCTGCTTCTCTTCAAGTTCCTTTAGTTTCTCTGTAAATTCCGTATACTGGGCCTTGCCACCCGCTGCGTCACCCGCCACTTTCCAAATCCTTGGCCACAGCTGATAGGGTCTTGCGACTGCCGCTTGACCACTACGCAATGCCTCCGTGCGATTTTTTGACGTCAAATAAAAACCCTCGAAATTCCCCGCTTGAACATCTTCATCAAAGAAGGACTTGATTTCAAGCAGCGTTGCCACCTCACTTGCGAGACCGATTGCACTGAAAAGTCGGTCATAACCGCGCAACTCGTGAATGCCGAGTGTGGAAATGACTTTTTCAAGCCCCTTGGTAAGCGCGACATACGCATTCTCAACGCCTTTGTATCCGTCATAGTCAAATGCCGTTTCAAAGTACAGATACGGATTGATCGCGTCAGCACCAAGACCGACGAATACCGCAATGTCATGCAAATTGCGGATGGCGCCTGAGCGAAGCACGACACTGCATTTTCTGCGCTCGCTTTCCCCATTCTCATCACGAAGATCGCGTAGCGTCTTGTGGGTCATGCTCACCGCAAAGGCAGGATCCATCCAGTAGTAACCAGAGGCAAAGGACAATTGGTCATCGAGAATGATAAGTTGCGCTCCCGCCTGAATGGCCGCGAATACTTCGTCACTCAGTCTTTCAAGTGCTTGAGGAAGTGTTTCGCCTTCTTCAATGCGCGGATAGATTTCTGCAACTGCATCTTGGGAAACAGCAAAATATCGCAAAACGTCTTCAAACAATTGAGTGCCGAGTTTTAATGCCGTAGAGCGATACCGATCAGGTTCGCTGGCTGGATGACCGCCAAGCAGAATCGGACTTTGAATCTCCAGGTGGCGGAATTTTTTGCTGATCGATCTTAAATTAGGCCGTCTGCCAAGTACGATACGAGTGGAAAAATGTTCGATTTCCCGCTCTCTGTCAATGGCTGGATTGGTGACGACCGCCACCGTTTCTTTCAAGTAATCCGACACATTTTGCCCCTTGTCGGCGAGTACGGCAAGCGGACCGTCAAAGCCTAGAGATCGAATCGGTTCTGCCCCCATCGTCGCCTGATGTTCAAGAATACGCAAATCCTCTTGATCCCACCCGAAAGCGCCAAGGAGTTTTTCCCTGGACCCGGCCGTTTCGCGCTCAGGCGTCAAATGCACATCTCCCAGCGCTGCAGGTCCGCCATAAGAAAGGCTGTGCCGGAATCCTTCAAATAAGTACCTGGCTTTCATGCGTTGATAGATCAGTTCCTGCACTTCTCTGTACGTGTGAAGTGTGGCAGGCGCATTTTCATGCAGTGAAACCACTACTTTTTCACCGGGAGCCAGCGGATGAGGATCAGAAACCATATCGACAAGTGACACTACGCCTTGTTCAGAACTAAATACCCAGCTGGTCGCTGTCTCCACTTGCCATAATGGACGAAGTCCCAGCGCGTCCACCGAGAACGCAGCTTCAGCACCTGTGCGCGATACAATTCCTGCAGGTCCTTGTGCAAATGGCCCCCATAGTGACCGCAAAAACATATACATATCTTGTAAATGTTCACTAGTGTGCTTGATCTCATTAATTATCGGTGGGAAAGCTACCTCTAACGCTTCAGCCAGCGTGTACCCATAATCAAAAATAAGCCCTTCGATAAAGCGATTCAAATCCTGTGAGTCGCTGCCACCGGGAACAGTGGGGATATCAAGCATTCTGCTTTCTTCCCGAAGTCTGTGAATGGTGTTCAGTTCACCGTTATGGCCAAGCAACGTAAAAGGCTGCACACGTTCTGATGAAGTGGTGGTATTGGTCGAATATCGATTGTGTCCAATGGTGGCACGACTTTTTAATCCATCATGATGAAAATCCCGGAAATACGCCCGCAAGGTATGGCTGTCGCCTCTCACCTTATACACGGCGGTATCATTCGAAAGTGAAGCTACATGTACCATCATTTTGGACTCCACTGCCAAGTGCAGATGGAAGCACGCCTTGCCCACTTCTGCTTCTGCCAGAACCTCGTCCGCCAAAAGGCCAAACTGGAAGAAGTGAATCTGTTCCGCTTTTCCGCCTGGTCCAAGCACTTCCGAATTCACTGCATCCTGTTGTAACGCGATCACCTGAAAACCAAAAGTCGCCGCCATTTCCTTAAATGGTGTTTCCACCTCACCAAATGGTCGCTGCATATCAGATGTTACCACGAGGTGGGCTACCGCAAACCGTTTAGACTTTACTAATTGCGGATCCTGACCTTGATTTTGTAATATATCGGCCCAAAGTTCCCGCGGGATATCCACCAGAATCCCACAGCCGTCGCCTTCCTCTTCAACAAATCCTGCACGATGTCGCATTTGGTCAAGCGCGCCAAGAACGTGTTCGATATTGTCCCGTGTTGCCTTTTCAGACTTTTCAACCCAGGCCACAATCCCACATGCATCGTGTTCATCTCTCTCTAAAAAAGGCACGTTCTCACCACTCCCTAACTTTTGATACAACAAAAGCGAAGAAGTTCTACCCTACGGGATACCTCTCCGCCAAAACATTCACAAAATCCAGAATGATGACACACATTCTGAGTTATTCAATTATACTTTGCGATGAATAAAAATGCAATCCCTGTTACTCTCCTTTCCCTGATGCCTGTCCCATGATGGTTTTTAAAGCGGACTTGACCACGTCCACCGCGATCGCAAAACCAATCCCTTGCGAACTCTGACTGACTGCGGTATTCATGCCGATCACCTCTCCGCGCATATTGATGAGCGGACCTCCTGAATTACCGCGATTGATCGCGGCATCTGTCTGTAAAAGATGGGGGTAGGAGCGATCGCCAATTTCCATGGGTCGCTCCTTCGCACTGATGATCCCCACCGTGACAGAATGGTCCAGACCAAGCGGGTTACCGATGGATCACTTCAGCACCAAAGATATTCCACCGATAGCTCATAGGGCCTTTTGACGTCGTCAACCCACACTTTTTTGATCAGATGATGAATCAATTCGATGCCTTCAGGCGAGTTTCTTGAATCCTCGCACATCAAAAATGGAAGAGTTTGTTCAAGCATGGTGGCTTCCCCCACTTGATTCACATCTTCAGCCAATTGAAGATCTCTTATGAGCACATCGAATACCGATTTCTCCACAGCATCGACGCGAAGGTAGGGTTGATCACATTCACGATCAGTATGGCGGGAGCGAAGACAGCGATAATAATGGACTCCCGCACCGCTTAATTTTGGCGTCATCACCGAACCGCACGCACAATATAACAAACCGTTCAAACTGCGAGCCTTACCTTTTCGACCGATGCGCTTATTTTTTTTTAGTTTAAGTTGCACATGTTGATACACATCTCTACTGACAATTCCGGGATGAGCCTCGAGGGAAGCAGTTACCGCGTCATCATCGTCATGAAAGATCACTTGATACCGCCTGGTTAACGGGTCATCCAATCGTGGAGGAGCTAACTTGCGCATTCTTCTTCCATAAATGACATCGCCTTTGTATACAGGATTTTGCAGGATGCGATAGATTTTCTGAGAGGTCCATTTCCGCCCTTCAGAAGTTAGTCTCCCTTCCTCGTTCAACTGCTCCGCCGTTCGATAAAGACTTACTCCTTGAACTGCCAGATCGAAGATATGTCGAATCAATTCACTGCGGTCCGGATTCAAGACGAGGTGTTTTGTACTTGCATCCAACTTATACCCGTCGGGCACTCTTCCTGTCCATTGTCCTGCACGCGCCTTTTCAAAGTTACCCACGCGGACGCGGATGCCTATTTTTTCTGACTCATACTGCGCCACTGCGGAGTGCATTGTAAAAATCAATTCTGCGCTCTCCTTGTCACTGTCATAATTCTCTTCAAACGATATCACTCGAAGCCCATAGGCCTGCAACGTTCGAAGCATGACCAGCGCATCGACCGTGTCCCTCGCAAAACGGGAAATTCCTTTAAAAAGGACGACCGTAAATTTCTTTTCTTTTGCCTGGCGCAAAAGCGTGGTGACCGCCGGTCTTTTGATCATGCTGGTTCCCGTGATCCCTTCATCGCAAAAAATAAAATCTTCCGGCGTTTCCCAACCCTCTTCGCCCTGCTGTGCCTTTCGCCTAGCAAATTCCCTCAAGAAAGAAACCTGGTGTGCCACGGACTCCCCTTTTGCCTGCATCTCGTCACTTACTCTCGCGTAAATGGCGCAGATTGGCATGGTCACTCCTCCCTGTCGTTTTGCTTTGGATATAATTTTGCAAAAGTTCATTGAGTTTCATGGATCCGAAATGCACCTGCGTGATTTTTACCTCTTTCATTTTCATGCTCACTCCTCCTCTAGTCAGACTATGCAAGTGCCCTTGTCTGACTTAAGTGTCTTTCTGCGAACGTGATATACTGACAAAAGATAGAATGCTAAAGGAGGTGCCACTCATGTCATCAGTGCCTGAAGCCTTTTCATATCGCGAACAATTGGAGGAACTTGCCCGGTTTTTTGCGGCCCACCTCGATGAAAACAGCCTTAACTACCTGAGAATGAGAGGAATCCATGAAGAGGCGATCAAACAATTTGAAATTGGCGCAGAACCAAGCGTCATCGGATTTGTCTCAAGCCGCCTGAGTACAGGGATGATGGTGGGGAGAGTAACGGTTCCCATCCGCAATCAGGAAGGAAAAGTAGTCGATATCATTGGTCGCGCGGTAGATGATCGCCTGCCAAAATACAAGTCGTTAACCAATTATAGTTCGTCATTATTTGGCGCACAGTTTTTAAGTGATACTGATACCGTAGTGCTGACTAGTGGCATTTTTGATGCGCTCTCACTAATTGAAAACAACATTCCGGCCGTTGCGGTCCCGGACTGTTTTGCTTTTACAGAAAATCATGCACCGTACTTTGCCAACAAACAGGTTTTTATCTGCCTGTCCAATGATGAATCCGGCAGACGTGAGACCGTCCGCGTGGCGCAACTGATTAAGCCTCTCTCGACGCATATCTTTGCAGTAGGCTTGCCGCCTGGCGTGAAGGATGTCAATGACCTGTTTGTCCACAATGAAAACGCATTGCTGATCTTTCAAACGCTATTGCAGCAATCCGTTCAATCCAGCCTGTCAAGCGGCCAACCGGCAGATGCCCATTATTCTGATGCGTTTTTAGAGGAATTTGGAAAACGCAAGCGGCATGCCACGGCTGGGCTCAGCACGGGTCTTGAGTCGCTAAATCAGCTCTTGAATGGGGGACTCCACGCGGGACTATATGTCATCAGCAGCCGTTTGGAAGGAGGAAAAACCGCGCTACTGAGGCAGCTTGGCGACGAACTTGCCAGGCAGGATGTGCCTGTCATTTACTTTTCCTACGGCACCTCCGCATATCATTTGTGGTCGTTGTCGATCGCCCAAACGCTGGATTTATCCATGCATGAGGTATTGACGGGACAAGCGGATGAAGGAAAGGTCAAAGAAGCCAGTGAAGCGTATAAGCAGCTGGCGAACAATTTATGGACGGTAGAACTGACACCGGAATCCACCATCTCTGACATGGTCGGCATGATCCAACAGACCATGCAAAAAATTGACAAGGCCCCTTGCGTGATTCTCGACCCGATTGAGCGATTGTATCCTGATGATACGGACAGTAAGATCAGTCTTAAGCGCATTCAACGCCTGGAATGGGCGCTTTACCAGATGCATCACATCGCAAGACAATTGGGAACGGTCGTGCTCACCGCCGCCTATGACAACCAAATCGATGAGGCCTTTGATCCGACAGTGGCCGTGGCTGACGTTCACATTTTTTTAACGTGGGAAGAAGAAACCGAAACCGTGCGAAACGGCCGGTTTGTGGTCCGGAAAAACCTGTTTGGCGAAGAAGGAAGTTGCGAAATGCGAATCAGTAAACGATCGCTTCGCTACTTTACTTGATGTCAATACAGGTGCTGCAAAATCGAGTACCTCGTGACCTTAACTTCAGGGTGCATGGACCTTAGTTCTTGCCGTAAAAATTCGTATTGTGCGTCCAGCTCTTCTTCTGGTAACGCCGCAAGTCCTGCTGATGTTGCGGTTTCAGTGTAACCGGTGTTGTCAGGTTCAACAAAAGGAGAGAGGTAAATCAAATCTCCACGGGTGAAGGGAAGCTTTGCCAGTACAGACAATGTGTCTTTTACGTGTCGGTCGGCATACTCCTTTCCCCCTGCACCCACGAGAACGATCACCGCCAATTGATACCCTGCCTGCTTTAAGGTGATCATCGCCGTGAGCGCCTCATCTGCGGTCCCCTGCTTTCTTAAAAAGTCGCGAAGTGGATCTGCTCCCGTTTCAAACCCCACATACACGATCTGCATGCCTTCTTCGCGCAAGCGTCGCAACTCTTCAAGCGATTTTCTTTCCAGACTAAAGGTGTCCATAAATGTCGCGATGCCGCTCTCAAAAAGTGTAGATGGCAATTCCCGCTTTAAAAGGTGAATGATAGATTGCAACCGCTCGGTAGGAATGACTAGTGCGTTGCCGTCGCCTAAAAATACACCTGAACGGTCCTGCAGACGCTCAGCAAAAAAAGCCTTTAACAATGCCAAATGCAACGTCAGTTCCTGTTCTGACTTAATGTGAAATGGCCGATCCCGATAGAAATCGCAAAACAGGCAGCGATTATAGGAGCATCCTTCTGCCACTTGTACGACGAGTGACCGGTATTGATCAGGAGGCAGAATGCTGATGGGACGATACATGATATGAAATTGATCGCCATCCCGAGCGAGTTTTTCTGATGTCCATGCACCAATTTGCTCCAATTTTTCGCGCAGGATCACGTCGATATCCGCACTTGACGAATAGCTGCGAATGCCCTCGCGAAGCGCTTCGATCATCTCGTTTTTTTCCGCTTGATTCAATTCGCGATAGCTTCTACCCCACTCACCTTCTGCCGACTCCACCATCCGGTGATCAAGACCGCGGCGAACCGCCTTGCCTGGTTCTGTATAAAAAAGCAGACGACCCGTCCGGTCAAAAGTCGCGTACTTTTTATCCGCCCCAATCGTCAACGTCGCCTCGCGCATGGTGGCAACCGGCGTCATCTCTTTCCATATTGGTTTCACTTTGATCACCTTCATTGTGGCATATATGTACCATTGGCTTCCCGATGGCGATGACCCATTCGCCCACCCTCACTTCGCTCGAATCGCCAAGCTTCAACACTGGTATTTCGTGAGGTAGCGAGACCTTCAGCACAGCCAAATCATGTTGATAGTGGGTACCCACCACCTGTGCGGGGAGTGTTTTGCCCTTTCCGTAAAGCTTGACATGCACTTGCGAAGCGCCGTGGATGACATGCTCATTGGTCAAAATATAGCCCCGTTTGTCATAAATAAATCCAGTGCCTATGTTCATGGCCTTAGGTTGCAACTCTGGTGAATTAAACATCGGCAAATTAAAGGGAAATGGCAAATTCCGCGGTGGCGTAGAAGTTGCAGCCTGGGTGACTTCAATATTGACCACGGCGTCTTTATAACGGTCGACAATACTGACAAAATCCAGGTAGCCATTCGCACTCTTTTTCAACGTTTTTGTCCTTTTTACTGCACGGGATCGCTTGTTCTTTTTTAGATGATGATGTAACAAAACCATCCACCTCGCAAATACGGCATATGACACCATATTCGAAGGGGATGGTCAAAGGCTACGGCAAAAGTCTATTTTGAAGGTTGCACTTCATTACGATACTCAATCGTTCCTGGGATCGGATCTTTTTTCAGGTATTCAAGTCCTCGCGATAACTTCTGATAAAGGTCGCGGGGATCCCTTCCTCCTACCACCGAGTTGTTGCGAATGACGAAAGGAATGTCCGCGCAGGTTCCGCAATGGTCCGTGCCTACACAGTCTTTTACTTCAATTGAAACATCAGGGTATTCTTGTTTTAAAAGGTCGTAGACAGACTGGGAATAAAGCTCAAGATTTTTTTTACAAAAAACGAAACTCAGTGTCGACATGCTCACAGCCCCTTTAATGCATCAACTTCTCCTGTTTATCATACTACTTTTTTTAGAGCACCTCAAAGTCAATATGATCCCGAGGGCTGATAGCGAACCCCGTAATTGCCTTTTCTAGTTTTGTAAATTTGCACAAGGGGTTTGAGCTGACCGCGCAACACCTGATCATCACGAACGCACATGGCCACGTAATTGGCCACTGATCGGGAATCATATAAGCGCGCCTCATAAATCCAAGTCATCGAATGCACTCCTTTGCGCAAGACTTGACTATAGAGGCAGTGTACCCTTCCGTTCATCGCTTCATGTGTTACAGCAACTGAACGTCAAGCAACATTCCCGAGTGCTTTTTTACCTGAAAAACCCCTTCAGGAAATAATAAATATTGGCCGCGAATCCCAATTAAGCGCCCGCTTATTTGCTCTTTTTCCGCATTCATCGACTTTGCTTTTGGCGCAGGTTCACCTGCAAGAAAAGGGTACTCAAATTCATGGACGACCCGTTCAGGCAACAAATAAGAGCGCCACTCATCAGGAAGCTGTTCCTCCACTGCATTTGCAAGTTCCCGCAAATTGACATCATCCGCTTTCCCTTGCACCATTTTTCGCCAATCCGTTTTATCAGGCATGGTTTTTGCGATTTCCATTTCCAATTCACCCGCCATTTTTCGAGTGGGAAGTTCTGCAATGAGCATGGCCCGAACCGCTCCCTGGTCGACCCAACGAGTGAACTCCCGGTGCTTTCGGGTCAACCCCACTTTTGCATGGCTGCTGACTGCCAGGTACACATAATGAGGAATCATGCAGTGCGTTGCGGCAAATTCATTATCCCTGCATGTGCCCAGATGGTGATGGCACTCATGCGGTTTGACAATGCAAAGGTCGGTTTCTGCCAGTGTCGTGACACAAGGAAAGCAGTAGCCATTCTGATATAATTTGCTCACTTTTCGTCCACACGCAATACAACGTTTTTCGCCTTGAAAGCGAATATTCACTTGTCGTCCAAGCATGTCGGATATTTCCACCTGCTCATCGCCAAGCGTCCAAAAATAGCGAATGGTCGTATCCGCCTGATGGGTCAACTCACTGTTAAAGCCACGCAAATGCGTTCACGCTCCTGAATGATTGAGATAAATTAGCGGATGTTATAAAGACAAAGGGGGAAACGTCCGTGCTGGTCTATTTGATTGCCGCCATTATACCTGCCGCTGCCATTTTGCTTGTGGTATATTTTTACGATCGACACAAGGTGCCACCACGACGTATATGGTGGCTTGTGGTCATGGGAGCCATTGTCGTCTTGCCAATCAGCTTTCTGGAAAGAGAAATGTTAAACGCATATGCCGCATCATTTGCACCCTCCATCCCTTTTCTTGGTGCACTTTTCACTTCGTTTTTTGTGGCGGGAGCCATTGAAGAAGGCGGCAAAGCACTGGTATTTTATCGATTTGTCTACAAAAAACCATGGATCGATGAACCTTACGACCACATTGTCTACGCGGTGACCATCGGCATGGGCTTCGCATTAGTTGAAAATTTTCTCTATGTCACCAGTTATGGTCTTGAAACCGCGTTTGTGCGCGCATTTACGGCGGTTCCCGCCCATGCCATGTTCGGTGCAGTAATGGGAAGTTTATTCAGTCAGAGCCAGTACCAGTCCGCACCGCTTTGGCGCGCCTATGTAATTCCCGCATTGCTTCACGGCATCTATGACACGTTTGCCATGGCGCAAGGATTTATCGGCAATATGTTGTTGATTTTTTACCTGATGTGGCTGGTACGGTTCGCTTTTCTGAGGGCCACCGACTTGCAAAGGCCGAATTATCGCATGTCGTGACCGCTGGCGCCAAACGGCTGCGGACTGTTCGGCAACCCCTCAAACACAAATAGAGTGCCTTGTTCCGCCTGATAAACGTAGGCTTCTGTCTTTTCATCCATCATCAATAGGTGAAATAAATTCATGTTTGTCTTGAAATAAGGGCTCATATGTTCATCGTGCAATCGCAGTTTTAGGATCCTCGTTCGATCTTCCGCAGGAACCTGAAACCCGCTTGTCACGACAAAATCGAGGATTTTCTCGTCCTGCATCGGTTTCGCCTTTCCCCTGTTCTTAATCGATTCAAAAAAAGAACGGGCGGCTTTGGCCTTGCGGCTTTGCTCCGTAATCAGTCCGTAAAGCATCGATCAATCCCTGCTTTCCAAAAAGATAACAAGGAATGCCCCCTGCGGTAAACCAACCTGATTAGGGGGCATTCACTTGTGGGATAAATCATTCAAGCTCTGACCACAGTATAACTGAAGATAGCCCGTAAAGGGAGTTAAAATTTATGGGCATTTCAGCAAACTATGGGTACCCAGGCGCTTAAAGAGACTTTTGCAGCACAAACTCCGCCATCACCCTGACGCCAAAACCGGTGGCGCCAGCAGGTTGATACCCGTCCGCACGCTCTGCTTCCATGGGGCCTGCCATATCGATATGAGCCCACTTTTGTTCTTCGTTCACAAAGTGGCGAAGGAACAGAGCGGCAGTAATCGCGCCGCCGAGCCCTTTACCGATATTCATAATATCTGCATAATTGCTCTTCAATTGACTCTTGTATTCCTCCGGCATTGGCATCGGCCATAAAAAGTCACCCGTACGATCCCCGAGTGGACGAAGATCGCTGACCATTTCATCATCGCCAAATACAGCTGCGTATTTGGTGCCAAGTGCATTAGCCGCAGCGCCCGTCAATGTGGCGATGTCAATCACGTATTTTGCACCTAGTTCATGTGAGCGAATGAGCGCGTCAGCAAGCACGAGTCTTCCTTCCGCGTCAGTGTTGGCCACCTGTACCGATACTCCATTGCGATACTGGATCAATTCGCCAGGCAACATAGAACCCCCGTCTGGAGAATTTTCCGCGGCGGAGATAAGTCCGACCACATTGCACTTGGCACCGGTGCGAACGAGTGCGTCCAGCGCGCCAATGACTGCCGCCGCACCGGACATGTCCATCCGCATGTTGCTGATATCCCGTCCACTTTTGAGACTGATGCCGCCAGTATCAAAGGTGAGCCCTTTACCGACGAGCGCAACGAGCGGCAATGACTCGTCTGTCTGATAGCGCATTTCAATAAAGCGCGGCGGATGAACACTGCCTTTTCCCACCGCGATGAGCCCCATCATCTGTTCTTCAATGAGTTTATCTTCTTCCCAAATTGCTACGTTGACTCCGGTATTTTCAAAATGAGCGCGGGCAAACTCGGCCAGAACCGTCGGTCGAAGAATATTGGACGGTTCATTGGACAGATCCCTCGCCAGATTGGTGGAAGCCGCGTATACCTCCGCTTTTTTTAGCGCAGAGATTGCATCTCCCTGCGTTTCGATATATACGTCCTGGAGCAAACTCTCCTTTTTCTTCGATTTGTATTTTTTAAATTTGTAGGTACCTAGGATAAAGCCTTCCGCAATCGCTTCCACTTCCTGCGCTTCGCTATAAACTCCAGGGAGATTCACGCGAACCGAACTCAATTCTTCTTTTTCCACTCGGCGCAACACCTTGCCGGCGGCCTTTCTCAATTTGTCAGCATCGAGTTTGTTCTTATCGCCAATACCCACTACAAACAGCACTGGCACTTGACCACGATACACTGTGATTTCCGAATCATCTGTCTGCCAATCTGCAATGGAATATGATGAAACTTCTTCCACACCAGAGGTGACAAAATGAATTTCCGCGGCCACCGATTCTTGATGCTCAAGATGAATTTGCATGACTGATGCTCCCTTCCGCTGTCAATACTAAAAAGTATACTTCATTTGACAGTGCGCGTCACGAAGACATCAAACCTGGTTTGCATGTTATACTAATCATGAGAGACAACGCTCAGGAGGTTCCGTCATGCGAAACGCGCGCACCTTGATCGAAAGGGTAGTCATCGCGAAAGCCATCGAAGGTGAACTGAGAACATTTGATGTGGATTTGCACCATCAAGGGTCCAGTTACGAAGTATACGTCTTTGATCCGGAGGAAGCCTTTTCTGCCAGTCCGCTGGAATTTTCCACTTACGATGCAGCGAAAGATGCCTTTTCCGCTTATGTGGAGTTGATCATGCACGAACCTGTGCTGCCCACCGATGCCCCTGTAGATTTTGCAGAACGAGTGTTTTACAAAATGACTAAAAAAATTCATAATCTATGAGATGCAACAGGGGCCAACTCATGTTTCAATAAGAATAAAGGAGGTATAGCAGTGTTTAAGATGTATTTCGGCGTGACCGTCATGAACTTATTATTCGCTTTATTAGCCATCTTAATGCCTTTAGACCATAGTGTCGCTTTAATGATTATTTTCCTCGTCATCGCTGCGGTGTTCTTTGTCATCGCGCTTGCTAGTAACCGCCCTCAAGCACGATGGTAGGGTAATATAAGGCTATTTTATCAAGTAATACGGCACCCATTCGTCAGCTTTCTCGTTAACGACGATCACGGGGATGCCGTTTTCTTTTGCTATTTTGGGGAATTTCCGAATCGGTTGCATGGTAAGGCTCGTCCCAATAATCAAAAGCGCATCAGCAAGCGACATCCAATTCAACGCGAGTCCCAGTTGCCGGACTGGTTCCCCCTCTAGTACCACATCAGGCCACATCGGCCCATCGCATAACCGGCATTTCACGTGATTCTTCCATAGCGCGATACTTCGCTCCCTCGCACCACAATGCAAGCATCGAAAACGGCGCAATGTACCATGAATTTCAATGACACTTTTTGTGCCTGCCTGCTGGTGAAGTCCATCAAGATTCATCGTGATGGTTTTCACATCGCGAAGGGCAAGTGCATGGTGCGCATGATTAGGTCTTGCCACGCTCCAATCTTCGACGATTTTTGCGTACAAATGTCGGTACTGTTGCCAATGCCTTTTAGCCAATTCTTTTGAGAACAATTCCTTGACCTGTTTTCCGCGAAACATCTCTTCTGCGCTGGGAAGACCGCTCGGAACGCTGATGCCGGCACCGGTGATTGCCACCATCTCGTTCGCGCGAAGACAATGCTCCCGCACTTGTTTTTGCCAGCTTTCCAATCGACCATACTCCTTCATTCACATCAGTTTGAATCCCATGATAAAAATAATGACTTGACGTATAAACATAAAGTGTAGTATTATCCGAAAAAACTGAATCATCCATAAATCAATGATGGAAACAGGCAGACAAGTAGCGATCAGAGATGCGGTGGTTGGTGCGAACCGTGCGCGAGGGGTCTGATGTAGCATTCCGGAGAGTTGAGTGAACAGGCTATTTAGTCTAAGTAACAAGAAACGCTGGTCACGTTATCGACCACGGTATAATCTTACCGAATGAGACGGTTGTCGCGAGGCAATCGGAAAATAGGGTGGCACCGCGAGCACAAAGAACGACTCGCCCCTGCGTGGGGTGATTCGTTCTTTGTGCTTGTTCTATCATTTGGGCTTTTCAAATATAAGGAGTGGATAAAATGTTTGCAGAAAAAGCCGCACTTCGCATCCCAGGACCAACACCAGTACCACCGGAAGTAACCCGTGCCATGACCCATTCGATGATCGGTCATCGCAGCGCCGATTTCTCAAATCTCTTGAAAAACGCGGAGGATAAATTGCGCCCGCTTTTTGGCACAAGTGGCGCTGTCGCCGTCATCGCCGGTACTGGTACAGGAGGTCTTGAAGCGGCCATTGCCAATTTGGTCCTCCCAGGCGACGGAGTGCTCTCTGTCACCACAGGCAACTTTGGCGATCGCTTTGCTGAAATCGCCAAACGGGCAGGTGCAGAGCTTCATACGCTCGCCTATGAATGGGGAACGCCCGCGAGTCCAGAAGATGTCGACCGCTTCCTGTCAGAAAACCACCAAGTGAAAGTGGTACTCGTCACACACTGTGAGACTTCCACCGGCGTTTTGAACGACGTCAAAGCCATTGCACAAATTGTTCGCAAGCACGATGCCTATATTGTGGTCGATGCAGTCAGTTCATTGGTTGGCGCCAAATTGCCCATGGATGAATGGAATATCGATCTGGTGGCCACCGGTTCGCAAAAGGCGCTGGCACTCCCCCCGGGACTCGCTCTCGTTGGAATAAGCGAACGGGCACTGCAACGCATCAAAGAACGTCCGGGACGTTCCCTGTATTTTGACCTGGCTCGTTATGCCAAAGACTTGAACGACAATACCACACCGTGGACACCGCCTGTCAGCCTTGTATACGGTCTGCTTCAATCCCTCACCATGATTGAAGAGGAAGGACTTGAAAACGTGCAGGCGCGCCATCTTTTGCTTCGGGATATGACAAGAGCTGCCATTCGCGCGCTGAACCTTCCGCTTCTCGTGACAGACGATAATTACGCAAGCCCCACGGTCACTACCGTGCGCACGCCAGACTTTGATGCTGACGCGTTCCGCAAAATTCTCAAAAACGAACTGCATATCTCTGTTGCAGGCGGTCAGAAACAATTGTCAGGCAAGATTTTCCGCATCGGTCATATGGGTTATGTGGACGTTGCTGACATGCTGCAATGCATCTCTGCCATTGAGGTTGCACTATACAAAATAGGTCACAAAATCGAGCTTGGCGCAGGCATTAAAGCAGCCGAGGAGGTACTGCTACGTGCATAAAGTATTGGTGACAGACCCCATATCTGAAGAAGGATTAGCAAAATTAAAGGAAGCGGACGATATTCAACTGGATATTAAAACAGGTATTCCAGTCGATGAACTGCTCTCCATTATTGGCGAGTATGACGCGCTGTTGGTTCGAAGCCAAACAAAAGTCAACGCAAAAGTCATTGAAGCAGGCAAAAACCTTAAAGTGATCGGACGGGCAGGAGTTGGTGTTGACAACATCGACGTGCGGGCCGCCACCAAAGCAGGCATTATTGTCATCAACGCGCCGGATGGCAACACCATCACTACAGCTGAATTTACATTTTCCATGATGATGGCGCTCGCCCGCCATATTCCGCAGGCCTATACGACGATGCACGAGGGAAAATGGGACCGCAACCGTTTCCTTGGCGTGGAACTTCGAAGTAAAGTACTTGGTGTCATTGGACTTGGCCGTATCGGAGCAGAAGTGTCAAAACGAGCACTCGCCTTCGGCATGGAAGTGTACGCCTATGATCCTTTTCTAACCAGCGCACGCGCCGAGAAGCTTGGCGTAAAAATGGCTACCCTTAATGAAATTTACCCGGTGGCTGATTTTATCACCGTCCATACTCCCCTAATGAAAGAAACCCACCATCTCATCAGCCATAAAGAGTTTGAGATGATGAAAAAAGGCGTGCGGATCTTAAACTGTGCCCGCGGTGGAATCATCGACGAAGCGGCACTCCACAAAGCACTGGAGAGCGGAATCGTAGCAGGTGCTGCGCTGGATGTTTATGAAGAAGAACCTGTCAAGGACAATCCTCTTCTTAATTTCCCGCAAGTCATCACGACGCCGCACCTTGGCGCATCGACGATTGAAGCACAGGTTAATGTGGCAGTGGACGTGGCAGACGGACTTGTCAAGCTGCTACACGGCGAATCCTATCCACACACGGTCAATCTCCCCGCTTTGTCTGTCGAGGCAAAAAAAGCGATTGAACCTTTTACGGAACTCGGCGAAATTCTGGGCACTATGGCAGCCAAGATCGCATTTGACGGAATTTCCAAAATTACTGTCCGCTATGAGGGAGAACCGACACAGCATGCGCTGGATCCCATCACAAGATCGGTGCTAAAAGGGGTGCTATCGCGCTATTACAATGAAGAAGTGCATTTGATCAGCGCTGCACTGATCGCGGAAGAAATGGGAATCGATGTGGTCGAAAGCAAGTCGTCACGACACGCCAATTATTCGAATTTTATGCAAGTGGAACTAGAAGGCAAAGAGGGTCGAATTACCGTTGCGGGAACCGTACTCAAAGGCCATGGTGTTCGGATCGTGGAGATTGACGGATATTCTGTCGACATATTGCCAAGTTCCGCCATGTTGATGACCTGGCATCGCGACCGTCCCGGAATGATTGGACTGATTGGAAGTATACTTGGAGAAGCAGGCGTCAATATCGCCTCCATGCAAGTCGGCCGTCAGGTGGAAGGCGGACAGGCCATCATGATTATGGGCGTCGACCGATACGTGCCTGAAGAATCATTGCAATTTCTTGGCACGACGAAAGACATTGATCGAATTCTGTATCTGGAACTTCCGATCGCGTAAACGAATCACCGCAAAGGGGGATCAAACATTGATCCCCCTTATTTTATATCGTATATATCGAGCTAAGCGCTAAATTATAATGCACTCTGCCAATGGCTTCCGCCAGAAGCGGTGCGATCGTGAGCACCTTAAGTGGAACGTCTGCCATGGTTTTCACTGGCAAGGTGTCTGTCACAATCAATTTTGATATCGCAGGGTGTTTCAAGCGCTCTTCCGCCGGTGAGGAAAAAACGCCATGTGTCGCGCATAGTACCACGTTCTGCTTGGCGCCCATCGCGATCAAATTGTCCACCACCTGAGCGATGGTCCCACCCGTATCGATAATATCCTCAATGACAATAGGAGTCTTCCCTTTCACATCGCCAATCAGGTGGGTGATCACTGCTTCATTGTGCCGTGGTCGACCTTTGTGCATGATCGCCATCGGCAAATCCAGCAGCACGGCAAACTTTTCTGCTGTTTTCGCTCTACCGGCATCTGGCGAAACGATGACCGCATCACTCAAGTCCATTTTCTTAACTTCCTCGGCGAGAATAGAGAGCGCAGATAGATGATCTAGTGGAATGTTAAAAAAGCCTTGAATGGCGGCCGCATGCAAATCTAGCGTAATGACCCGATCCGCCCCGACTGTCGTCACGACGTCTGCCACCACTTTTGCCGAGATCGGCTCCCTTGCCCCCCCCTGCTTTTCTTGTCTACCGTATCCAAAATACGGAATAATCACATTGATTCTACCTGCTGAACTCCTTTTCAGTGCATCAATCATCAATAATAGTTCCACAAAATGATCATTGATTGGTGGTGAAAATGTTTGAAATAAATATATATCGTCCCCGCGAACACTATCCTTGAATTGAGTGTAAAGTTCTCCACTCTTGAAACGGGACAGCTCCACTTTTCCAAGTGGTACATTAAGGTGATGCGCCACTTGTTCAGCCAAAGCGGGATGAGAGGAACCTGAATACAAACGGAAAGTATCTGATCTCATCCATTCTCCGTTCATTGGCTGAGCCACCCCCTGTTAGAAAAGAATGCGTTTTCAATAATACTTTACCATTCTTCTTCTGCCGGGTAAAATGAGCGGGCGCTTATTTTACGCTCTTGCGTTTCTGAATTCGATCATTTTTAACAAATCGGAGATGAAAACTTGTTCCCACATTGACTTCACTACTGATGGTCATTTTGCCCTGATGAGATTCAACGATTCGCTTGGCAATGGCAAGTCCCAGCCCTGATGAATTTTTCCTGCGAGTCGTTTGCCCCTCCTCTTCCACTGCGCTTTGCGTTCTCGCTACATCTGCCCTGAAAAAGCGTTCAGTCACTTTCGACAACATGTCCGCGCGAATGCCGATTCCTGAATCCTCGACTGTAATTTCGAGCGCGTTGCCCTTTTTCAACAGAGAAAATGACACCTTTCCCTTTGGCGTATACTTATTGGCGTTATCCAGTAAAATAAACAACAATTGCCTTATTCTTGAACCGTCTCCCACCATTGACAATCCTTCTGTGATATTGGATTCAAACTCGACTCCCCGTTCCGTAAACACCGGTTCGTAAAGCATAGCCACCTCTTCGCAAACATCGCTCAAGGAAAAAGACAGATAGTTGGCACCTGACATCCCAGCGTCAATTTTCGCCATATCAAGAAGGTCATCGACCATCTTTCGCATTCGCGTCGTTTCTTTATAAAGCGGTTCAACCCATTCCAAAGAATCCTCCGTGGTGGCATCCACGTGGCGCAGCATCAATTCCAGGTTGGTCTGCATCACAGAAAGAGGAGTTCGCAATTCATGGGAAACATCAGCAAGAAAGTCTTTTTCCCGTTCCCGCGCCTTCATGATCGGCCTTAGCGTCCACATTCCTAGGGCGTAGCCACCCACCACTGTCAAAATCACACCTGCCAATCCGGCCAACCCAAAAAGCAGCAACAATCGTTCCAGCACTTCAATTTCCGGACCAATATCACTCGAAGTTTGGATGATCAAATTCTGGTTCATGATACTGACGGGCTGTTGATAGATGCGATAGATGGTTTCGCCTTGCTTGTCATTAAAAAATCTCGCCGCATTGCCGGGAGACGATGCAAGTGTCGCCAATCGGTTCAGCAGAAATTGTGGGACAGCAGAACCCTGTATCCATTTGACCTCGCCTTGCGACACCAGCCAAACCGAATAGTTCATATCTTGATTAATCTGTCGCTCCGCCCCCGCAAACGGATCTGAAAAAAGCATCTGCTGCGAAATGATTTGAAAAGCGTATTGTTGTAATTTGGCGTCAATGGCAGACTGGGTTTCCTGTCGAATGACCAGGTAGACAAAAAGAGACAGAAAAGCCCATATGAGTGCGAGTACGACCATGTTGACCATGGCAAGACGAAGTCGCTGATTGTGAATCAGGCGTTCATTTGTAAGCGATATCCAAGACCGCGAACGGTGAGAATGGTCGGACATTCTTTGCAATCCAATCTTTTACGTAGTTTTGATATATAAGTTTCGAGTGTATTTTCAAGCACATCAGCCTCGTAACCCCACAAGCGGTTCATCAATTGCTCCCGCGTCAAAACCTGCTTGGGATGCAGCAAAAAAAGCTCTAGAAGTTCAGCCTCTTTAGGCGGGAGGATTTGCACTTCGCCAGCAATCGTGCATTCCCTTGACACTTTGTTAAACAGGATCGCGCCAGCCATGAGTACATTGGGATCTTCAAATTCACTACCCAGCCTGCGGAGTAGTGCCCTTACCCTCGCCAGAAGCTCCGTCGTTGCAAAAGGCTTCACCAAATAATCATCTGCGCCAAGATCAAGCCCTCTGACGCGGTCATCTACCGTGTCCCTTGCAGTCAAAATCAGGACAGGCATGCGATTTTTTTCTTTTCTCAACTCTTTCAACACAGAGAACCCATCGATCCCAGGAATCATCAGATCGAGGATTAACGCATCAAAGAGCTCCTGTTGGGCATAATCGAGTCCCGTCTCGCCATCCGTAGCGCGCACGACCTGGTAGTTTTCCTCTACCAGCAGTTTTTCTACGGCTTTCCCCAACAATTCATCATCTTCCACCAGCAGAATACGGGCCAAATTGCACCTCTCCCTAACGTCACTGAGCTTGTCGATCATAATTTGCCAAGCTCCTCGTCCGCGGCACAAACGCATATCGAACAAACGCCGCCACTAAAACAATCGCTGCAGTTATATCATACATCAAATGTAAGTTGAGTGTATCTGTGCCGGTCCAGACACTGTGTAGAAAAGCAAAAATAAATGTAAAGAAAGCGACACGGTGAACTGTCAACCACTTCCCGACAGGTAATAGACGCGTGTATTTCGCAGTTAATCCTGTCACAATGACTCCGTAAAATGCCAGTGTTCCTATGGCAACAGGCAAAGTCCGATAACTTGATAATCCTGGAATGAGAACCCCAAGAATCCCTACTTTCACATAACTGTCTAGTGCTATGGCCACCACGTGCAACGTTAGAAACGCAGCCAGAAAAAGACTTAACATGCGGTGAAACGGCAGCATGTATTTTGAAAGCCGCCAGTTTTCCTTGTTCGGAATGCTTGCGAGAATAAATCCAACGACGACAAGTACTGTCAACAGTAAATATGCGGTGACACCTGCAGATCTGGCAATGAGCCAAGGCGCCATTTTCACCATCACACTCTGGCTAGCCGGGCCTGTTAAAATGGATGATACGGTGACTGCAGCTACAATCAAGAGCACCACCGCCAAAAAAGCCATGCTATATTTTCGCAATGTTTTTCACTCCTTTAGGACGCACTTGTCATCGTTTGAAATACCGGCGGTGCGGAATTGCTGGCATATCCATTGACAATCGGAAATGAAGTGGGAATATTCGGAACAATCGGCAAGCCTGACGCTGTCAATTGATTGTTCACCTGGCTGATGATCGCTTCGTCTTGCCTCGCTGTGCCAAGCAAACTCTGATATTGTAATGCCAACTGGCTAATTTCTGACTGTGACAAAGAAATTTTATGATTGACTTGAGATAGTTGTCTGGTGATGCTAGTAATTGTTTTACCATTTGGTTTCGCATAGGCTGTCACTGTCTTGGCATCAGCGTAAAAAATGGCGCTGTAGGACGCGATAGATATTGTCATCCCGAGTATCGGAAGCCCAACGCCCACCCACCAGGGAAAACGCGCACTCATTTCTAATTCCTCCACTCTAGTTGTTTAAGTTGATCAGGCCTTGTTGTGCTAAACTTAATAAATGTTTTTGATAGGTCGTCTGCATGGATGCGATTTGATGGCTTAGTGTATTGATAGCAGACGAGAGTTGCTGACTGGTTTGAGCCGTTTTAGATAAAACCTGCACTTGATTTTGCAGATTCACCTTCATCGCGTTCGCGACTGCCTTTACATTGTCTGCAGGCGTATAACCTGGAGCCTTGATGATGTAGAAGTGAGCGGCCAAAGCGATGAGAGGAAATATCAACAACAATGCCAACATTCGTTTTTTTGCCAACATGGCTTTTACACCTCCACGCTAAAAAAATATTATGTAATGCTGAAAAATTACTGGAGAGTTGACAAACATGAATCTATCCAAACGTATGATCGCCCTGTTTGCGGTCGGTGCAGGCATTTCGGTGGCTAATCTCTACTACCTGCAACCACTGCTCATCATGATGGGCCACACCGTTCATGCCTCGGTGAAACATATGGGGCTGGTTGCTACCTTGACGCAGACAGGATATGCATTGGGGTTGTTGCTGATCGTCCCTCTTGCGGATATCTTGCCGCGCAAAACAATGATGATCGGCCTCAGCTTTTTTACAGCAGTTGCGCTTGTCGGGGAATCTTTTTCGCACGCGTTTCTTCCACTGACGCTCTTCAGCTTTTGTATCGGCGCATTGACTGTGGTACCGCAAATCATCATTCCGCTTGTTGCGGACCTTTCGAGTCCTGAACGCAGAGGTCAGGCCATCGGTGTGGTGATGGGCGGACTTCTGCTCGGCGTTTTGCTCGCGCGAACTGTCAGTGGTGCCGTTGGAGCGTTACTCGGTTGGCAGGCCATGTACTGGATCGCCGCAGGAATGATGCTAGTTCTAGCAGGAGTGTTTTTCTTTACCATCCACAACATCACGCCGACGAGATCCATGAGATTCTCCGATTTGGTTCGCTCAGTTCTTAGCATCGCCAAAAAATACCGGGTGTTGAGACACTCTGCCTTGATTGGCGCCTCGTTGTTTGCTGCATTTAGCGCGTTGTGGACAGTGCTTGCCTATCGACTTGATTCCCCACCCTATCACTTTAACAGTGCAATAGTGGGACTGTTTGGACTGGTTGGCGCTGCAGGGGTATTGGCGGCTCCATTCACGGGAAGGGTGTCAGACAAACTAGGCCCAAGGTTTATGGTGGGAGTTGGGATTCTATCTACGCTTGTCGCCTATATAGCGCTTTTTATGCTCAGCGCCAACCTGTACGCGTTCATCATTGCGATTGTGATCATGGACTTTGGTACGCAGGCTGCCCAAATTGCCAATCAAACGAGAATCTATGCCCTCGACGCGAACGCGCGCAACCGGATTAACAGCGTGTACATGGTGACGTATTTTTTGGGCGGTGCGATTGGTTCTGCACTAGGCAGTTATTTCTACAGTCTAGTCGGTTGGTACGGTGCAATGTCCGTTTCCATTGCGATGGTACTAATCGCGCTGATGGTTCATTATGCGCTTCCTTTCCTGCAGGCAACATCGAGCACAGAATAACCAAATACCGAACACCTGTTTGCAATCCAACACCTGCCATGGTATACTGTGGGAAGTTGAAGCACGGTTCGGGAAGGTGTTGGCATGAACAAGGAACGCTCGACAACGAAGCAAGAAGAGATTTTGAATTACATTAAACAAATTGTCTCACTCAAAGGTTATCCGCCTTCCGTTCGGGAAATTGGCGAAGCCGTTGGGCTGACCAGCACCTCTACGGTACACAGTCATCTCTCCAAACTCGAAAGGCGCGGCCTTATTCGAAGAGATCCCACCAAGCCCAGAGCGATTGAGATCACTGACGATGACTTTCGCCAACCGGGATATCCGCTAATTCCGCTGCTTGGGAAAGTGACTGCCGGTCAACCAATACTCGCCATTGAAGACATTGAAGAGTACATCCCTGTACCACCTGGCATGAATCCTAGCGGTGAATTGTTTGCACTTCGCGTGAAGGGAGAAAGTATGATTGATGCGGGGATTTATGACCAGGATGTCGTTTTCGTGCAAAAGCAGTCCGTTGCCGCCAATGGAGAGATTGTCGTAGCCATGACTGATGAAGGGGAAGCTACCGTCAAACGTTTTTATAAGGAGAAAAGCGCTATACGGCTACAACCTGAAAATACAGGGATGCAGCCGCTATACTTTGACCATGTGACCATACTCGGAAAAGTGATTGGACTTTGGAGAATTATTTGACTTTAATACATCGTCAGATATTGTTCCGTCTCCCACTGATGAACAGTGGAGCGGAACATGTCCCATTCGATCATTTTCGCCTCGTAAAAGAATGTGTATGCATGTTCTCCCAGCGCATCACGAATGACTTCGTCGCTAGCTAACTCTTCCAGCGCAGATTTCAAACTCTCGGGTAGGCTTAATACACCTGCACGCACGCGCTCCATCTCATTCATCACATAAATGTTGCGGTTGACAGGTTGAGGCAATGGCAATTGGCGCTTGATGCCGTCAAGTCCTGCCTGCAGCATGGCAGCTAATGCAAGATAAGGATTGGCCGCAGGATCCGGACTTCTCACCTCAATTCGTGTGGACATCCCACGTGATGCAGGAACGCGAATAAGAGGGCTGCGATTTTTAGCCGACCAGGCAATGTAGATGGGCGCTTCGTATCCTGGGACCAGCCGCTTGTAGGAATTGACGAGCGGATTGGTGACCGCTGTAAACCCACGAGCATGGGCGAGGACTCCCGCCAAAAAATACTTTGCCTCGCTGCTTAAACCTTGATCATCCTGTTCATCATAAAAAGAATTCTCTTTCCCTTTAAACAGCGACATGTGGCAATGCATTCCGGATCCATTTATGCCAAATACAGGTTTTGGCATAAAGGTGGCATGTAAGCCAAACTGCCTTGCAATTGTTTTGACGACCAATTTGAACGTCATGATATTATCGGCAGCTTCCAGTGCATTGGTGTACTTAAAATCAATTTCATGCTGTCCCGGAGCCACTTCATGGTGAGAACCTTCAATCTCAAACCCCATGGTCTCGAGCGTTAGCACAATTTCCCGACGGCAATTTTCCCCTAAATCGACAGGAGCCAAATCAAAATACCCGCCTTGATCGTTCATTTCCGTTGTTGGATTCCCATGTTCATCTAACTTAAACAAAAAAAACTCAGGTTCAGGACCTACATTCATTGTCGTAAAACCTAACGCATTGGCTGATGCCAGCGCTTTTTTCAAAATGCTTCGGGGATCTCCCGCAAAAGGAGTACCATTTGGCATGTAAATATCGCAAATCAGTCGCGCCACTTTTCCCTCACCAGTATGCCATGGAAAAATCAGCCATGTAGACAAATCCGGATACAAAAACATATCCGATTCTTCGATCCGAACAAATCCCTCGATCGAAGATCCGTCAAACATGATTTTATTGTCCAGTACCTTTTGCAATTGGCTGATCGGCACTTCCACATTTTTAATGACACCAAGCAAATCAGTGAACTGTAGGCGCAAAAAACGGACATCTTCCTCTTTTGCCAAGCGCACGATATCTTCTGGGGTGTAGTCTTTCCTCACTCGCAATTCCCCTTTCCGGTTTCACGCGACGCTAAGTTATCTGCCAGACTTGAAAAACCTCGATAATTCCCCTTGAATCGTGGATACAGAATTACCACGTACTCCGGCTTTCGCTGCAAGTTCCTGCAAAAGAAATTGATGTAACTCCGCGTCGGTCATTTCCTCGTGGATTTTTTCCGTCGACACTGAACTATCCGTCTCTTGTCGATTGAATTCGTTTTCACCAGTCACTTGATTAATGACCGTCTTAATTCCTGCGATATTGAGCCCTTTGTCAATCAAATTTTTAATCTCAAGCAACGCCTCTACATCCCGAAAGGAAAAGAGTCGTTGATTGCCTTCTGTACGTTGCGGATGTATCAAACCGTGTTGCTCGTAATAGCGGATCTGCCTGGCCGTCAGGTCAGTTAGCCGTTGAACGATCCCAATAGGAAATAACGGCAGATTTCTGCGCATCGCATCATCCACGGGGTATTCCTCCTCGCATTGCCTGGATGGCAGTTAAATTGTATGCTCGTGTAAGAATACTGTCAATCATAAGTAAGAATTTTAAACGTACATTGTCATATCACTTCAACATATTTAACTTTCGCATCACATGAATCATTGCGATCTTCACATGTTCCAAAGTCAATCCGCCCTGCATGTAGGCGATATAAGGGTGACGAATCGGCCCATCGGCGCTCAGTTCAATGGAAGACCCCTGAACAAACGTCCCTGCTGCCATGATGACCGGATCCTGATAACCGGGCATCAGCCATGGTTCCGGAAGCGCATGAGCATCCACTGGAGAAGCAGATTGGATGGCCTGACAAAATGAAATCAGCCGTTGCTCACTTCCCAAGTTGATTTTTAACACAAGATCCCTTACAAATTCGGAAGATGAAGGTGCACAAGTGTAACCCAAGCCTTCTAAAAATTTGCTCGCAAATAGATTTCCTTTTAAAGCCTGCCCCACAATGTGAGGCGCCATAAACAGTCCTTGAAAAAACAACCGGTAGTTCTCATACGATCCACTTTCGGCTCCAATCCCTGGCGCCGTCAACCGGTAAGAAGCCAGTTCCACCGCCGCTTTGTTGCCAACCAGATAACCGCCGGTGGGGGCGAGTCCGCCACCTGGATTTTTGATCAGCGAACCCACCGTCAAATCAGCCCCAAATGCGGAGGGTTCCTGTTCATCCGTGAATTCTCCGTAACAATTGTCCACTACCACCCTCACATGGGGATGTGATTCCTTTATCTTTTTAATCGCATCGCCTATTTCATTCACAGACAACGCTCTTCGCCACGCGTAACCAGGTGACCGTTGGATGCCGATCACGCGCACAGATTGGGTGATTTTTGTTAATGCCTGCTCTATATCAATGCTTCCATCCTCACGCAAGTTCACTTCGTCATAGTGAATGCCATAATCGCGAAGAGACCCTTGTGCCTCGACGTCCGCTCCGATGACCGTTTGTAACGTGTCATAAGGCTTCCCTGTGATGTAAAGTAAGGTGTCCCCAGGACGAAGCAAACCAAAAAAAGCGACTGTCAGCGCATGCGTACCTGAAACAAAGTGAGGCCTTACCAGCGCAGCTTCACCTGAAAACGCCTTGGCGTACAATAGTTCCAGTTGTTCGCGACCGCGATCCCCGTACCCGTAACCTGTCGATCCAAAGAGTTGATGATCCCCTATTTCTGCTTCCCAAAAAGCGGACAACACTTTCTCCTGGTTTTTCGCCACTACTCGGTCAATGGCTCTGTAGCGATCCTCCAAAAGCTTGTCCACTTCTTCCGCCAACTGCCACTCTTTATCGTCAATCCGATTTATCGTCATCGTCAAAAGAAAGTAAGCCTATGCACCTGAAAAAGGAGCAAACTGCCACGCCTCCCTCTCGTCCACCTCCGCTTCAACTTCATAGACTTGACCGACTTCTTGAATCCTCTTCATGATTCCCTTTTGATCCAGTTCGGCAATAATATCAGGCCGGTCAAAAGGGATTCGCAAAAGCATTTTGACTTTATGACCAACAAGTTCGTCCAATTTACTCATTAACTTGATCATCGCATCTTCTTCAAGTGCTGACCCCGCAATCCACGCGTTCGCATTGACGTCACCCGCGAGATTGGCATCGTTTACTTGATCTGTTTTATTAAAAAAAGTCAGCACAGGCGCGTGTACGGCAAGCGATTCTTTCATCACCCGGTATACTGTCTCCATCTCTTCCTGAATAAAAGGAGACGAGGCATCCACCACATGAATCACCAGATCCGCTTCCTCCAAGGCCTCAAGTGATGATCGAAAGGCATTGATTAAGTGATGAGGAAGATCGCGAATAAAACCTACTGTATCAGTGATGACAAAAGTTCTTCCCGCCCATCTGATTCTGCGCGACGTGGGATCAAGCGTGTCAAAAATGCGATTTTGGCCCGCTTCCATTCGCCTTTCTCCCAATCGTCTCGCAAGTCCGGAGAGCAGGGTTGTCTTACCGGCATTCGTGTAACCGACGAGACTCACTGCATAAACACCCTGTCGACTGCGGCGTCTCCTGCTCACCGACCTCCGCTCCACTTCATCGTCAACAATCTTTCTCAAATTAGAAATTTCTTGTCGAATGCGCCGACGATCCATTTCCAACTTGGTTTCACCAGGGCCCCTTGTCCCAATTCCTCCACCAAGCCGGGACATTTTGGTCCCTTGCCCACTAAGTCGCGGCAGCAAATACATGAGTTGCGCGAGTTTCACTTGTGCTTTCCCTTCAAAACTGCGAGCGCGCCGTGCGAAAATATCCAAAATTACTTGTGTCCGGTCCACAACACGCACTTTGCATTCCATTTCAAGATTGCGTGCCTGGCTACCGCTCAAGTCCACGCTAAACACCACCAAATCAGCGTGTAACTCTGTCACCAGGTGGGCAATTTCCTGAACCTTTCCCATTCCTATATACGTTGAGGAATGAGGCTGATCAAGCACCTGAACCGCTTCAGACACCGTTACTCCGCCCGCTGCGTTGACCAAATTTCGCATTTCCATCTCGCTTTGTTCCCGTTTTTCTTTTGCATCACTCGAGAAATGGGCATGAACTAATATCGCCCTTTCCGAATCGGCAGATCCATCGCGAATTTCCTTCAGTCTTCGTCATCCTCTCTTCAATAGAAATCTGAAGCTTTCAACGTGATCAACCGTTCCCGATCGAATAATTTTTCATTCACAATACGACGCGACTGTTTTCGAATGGCCTTTTCAATCAGGTTGCGCACTGCCCTTCCATTCCCAAAATCCGGAGATCCCATTTCCGACCGTATTACCATTCGAAGCGACTGCAAGCCATCCTCACTGATTGTATAATCTTTTTCTTTTACCATTTGCAGCGCGATGTTAAGCAACTCATTCTCACGAAATGGAGGAAACTCAATTTTCACAGGAAACCTCGAAGAAAGTCCTGGATTCAGTGTAAGAAAATACAGCATTTCCTCCTGATAACCTGCAAGAATCACCACGAGATCCCGCTTATACTCCTCCATTCCTTTCACCAGGGTGTCGATCGCTTCTCGCCCAAAATCATTCTCGCCACCGCGGGAAAGCGAGTAAGCTTCATCAATAAATAAAACACCACCCTTGGCCTTTTCGAGCATCAGTTTCGTTTTCTGCGCCGTATGACCAACGTATTCTCCCACAAGGTCAGCGCGTTCCACCTCAATTACTTCACCGCTGCTGAGCATGCCCATCGAATAGAATAAATGACCAAAAAGGCGCGCCACTGTCGTTTTCCCTGTTCCAGGCGGGCCATGAAACACCATGTGATGCATCAGTGCATCACTTCGCAAGTGATACTTCTTTCTCCACTCGTTAACGGTATAGAATGCAAGCAGTTCTTCTGCGAACGCCTTTACTTCACGCAGCCCGATGAGACTTTGGATGGGCGCCAACCATTCCTCATAGGAAATCACCCGATCAGCCACGATTTCAACAGCAGCATCCTTAGCCTGAGTTCTTCCGAATACCCCTCTCATCGGCGAGCGAAAAGGAGTGACAGCATAAAACATGGGCGGCCTCCTCACCTTTTCCTGCCATGCGAAAAGTATACGCAGCGCCCGTTTAGCAGGTGCCTAGACGAGGCTTGCTCCCGTCCATTCTCCTTCACAGATCCAGGCAGCAGGACCACGCATATAGACGTGATTATCCTCTGCCCATTTGATAGCAAGATCTCCTCCCGCCAAGTGAACAATGACCTCTTGCCCCCTGGTCAGCCTGTTCTCCAGCACCCCAGCTACCACTGAAGCACAGGCGCCTGATCCACAGGCCTGCGTGATGCCAGAACCCCTTTCCCACACGCGAAAATCGATTTCACGCGGACTGATCACGTGAACAAATTCCACGTTTACCCGTTCCGGAAAAAATTCATGAGTCTCGATTTTGGGTCCCATCCCCGCGACATCCACCTGGTCCACATTTTCCACAAAAAATACGGCATGAGGATTGCCCATTGATACCCCAGTGAACTGTAAGGACTGTCCATCAACTTCAATCAGCTCTCTCAAGGCGGAGGTGTCATCGCCGTTTTGCATGGGCAGGTCGCTTTTTTTCAGTCTTGGCTCCCCCATGTCAACCGTAATCTCATGAACTAATCCCTCTGCCTCGCCCACATGAAGTTCCAACATGGCTGGACCTGCTTTGGTTTCAATATGCAAATTTTTCTTTGCGGACAACTTCTTCTCATATAGATACTTACCCACACAGCGAAGCCCATTGCCACAAGTCTGTCCTTCGGAGCCGTCCGCGTTGAATATTCTCATTCTGGCATCCGCACCAACCGTGGATGGACCTATGGTGATCAGCCCGTCCGATCCAATTCCCGTATTGACATTGGCCACGGCCACTGCAATTTCGGGCAGCGCACTTTCCGGTATTGTTTCCTCCCACAAATTCACGTAGACATAGTTATTTCCCAACCCGTGCATTTTGGCGAATTTCATCTCTCTACCCCCGTCAACGAACGACAAAGTTCATGATTTTATCTTGGACGTAAATCTGTTTATTTAAGGTTTTTCCTTCAAGTGCTGATTTGATTGATGGCGCTTGTAAAGCTAATTCCGCAACCGCTATCTCTGAAGCGCCTCTAGCTACCTGGATGCGATCTCTGACTTTTCCATTAATCTGAACCACCACGGTAACCTCGTCATCCACCAGATAAGCTGCATCAACGGATGGCCAGTGCGCCAGCATGACAGATGAGGAGTGCCCAAGGCCATGCCAAAGTTCTTCTGCTAAGTGCGGTGCGAGCGGCGACAGGCAAACAGTGAGTACATCCAGCGTCCCTTTGTCGATCGGTTCGTTTACCTCTTGCAAGTCGCTGACGTACTCCATAAACGCGCTAACTACGGTGTTGAACCGGAATAATTCAATCCGTTCAGCCACCTGCTTGACAAAGCGATGGCGCAGTTTTAAGAGTTTATCACTCGCTACAGTCGGGGCGTTGGCTCGATTTTCTTCCACTAGACGGTACACTCGACCGAGAAAGCGGTATACCCCTTCAATGGCTCGCGGGTTCCATTCCGCATCGATTTCAGGTGGTCCCACAAACAGTTCATAAAGCCTGAGCGTATCTGCGCCGTATTGTTCAATCAGTTCCTCTGGACTGACCACATTGCCCTTGGATTTAGACATCTTCGCACCGTTTAGCGTCAACATGCCCTGGTTAAATAGCCGACTGAACGGTTCATCAAAAGGAACGACGCCACGGTCATACAATGCTTTGGTGAAAAAGCGGGAATAAAGTAAATGGAGAACGGCATGCTCCACTCCGCCAATATACATATCAACCGGCAACCAATAGTTGATGCTCTCTTTAGAAAATGGTTCTTGATCGTTGTGGGGATCGGCAAATCGCATAAAATACCAACAGGACCCTGCCCATTGTGGCATCGTGTCTGTTTCCCTGTGAGCAGGGCCACCACATTCGGGACAAGTCGTGTGGACAAATGAACTGATCGCGGCAAGCGGCGATTCTCCCGTCCCTGTTGGTTCATAACGCTCCACATCTGGTAAAAGCACCGGGAGATCCTCTTCTTTGACCGGTACAATGCCACAATGATCACAGTGGACAAGCGGAATCGGTTCTCCCCAATAGCGCTGCCTAGCGAACACCCAGTCGCGCAGCTTGTAGGTGACAGCCAGTTCCCCCTTACCCGTTTTTTCCAGTTTAGCTATCATTGCTTTTTTCGCCGTATCCACGCTAAGTCCAGAGATTTCTTCAGAGTTAACAATCACTGCATAGTCTGTGTATGCCGCATCAAGTGGCTGATTCGCCTCCTCAAGACTTGCTGCCACCACGCGTTTGATCGGCAACTGGAAGGTGCTCGCGAATTCAAAATCCCGCTCATCGTGACCAGGCACAGCCATGATCGCACCAGTGCCATAATCCATTAATACATAATCGGCAATCCAGATAGGAAGGCGCTCCTGATTAATCGGATTGATCGCATAGGCTCCTGTAAATACGCCTGTCTTGTCCTTATCGTCAATCTGCCTGGCGAGTGCTGACTTGGCGAGTGTTTTGGCGACATAAGCCTCCACGTCCACCTTAGCCTCTGCAGTCGTGATGTGCGCCACGAGTGGATGCTCAGGTGCCAGCACCATATAGGTTGCCCCGTATAGCGTATCTGGTCTCGTCGTGAACACTTCAATCTCATGGGCATGTGATTCTTCGTGCCCTATTGCTGCAGTTTCCACCTGAAAACGGATTTTGGCGCCTTCGCTTCGCCCGATCCAGTTGGCCTGCATTTTTTTGACCTTTTCCGGCCAATCGAGCTTATCCAAGTCGTTTAACAAGCGCTCGGCATACGCGGTAATTTTCAGCATCCATTGCGTCATGTTCTTCTTGGTGACAGGCGTACCGCAACGCTCGCAGGCTCCGTCCACCACTTCTTCATTGGCAAGCCCAGTCTTACAACTGGGGCACCAGTTGATCGGCATTTCCTTTCTGTAGGCGAGACCCATTTTGTAAAGTTGCACAAAAATCCACTGCGTCCACTTGTAGTATTCTTTTTCACTCGTATTGATTTCACGGTCCCAGTCAAACATGGCACCCATTTCTTTAAGTTGCTTTTTAAAGTTGGCGATATTTCGCGCCGTTCCAGTGGCTGGATGAATCCCTTTTTTGATCGCATCATTTTCCGCAGGCAGCCCAAACGCATCCCATCCCATTGGGTGCAATACTTCATAGCCGTTTAACTTTTTGTACCTGGAAAACACATCAGACAACACATAACCGCGCCAATGGCCGACATGTAGACCTGAGCCTGATGGATACGGAAACATGTCAAGGCAATAAAACTTCGGCTTGTCAGACTCATGATCTGCTTTATGTAATCGGTGCTCATCCCAATAATCTCGCCACTTGCCTTCAAACTTTAACGGTTCATACACTGCCATGAATATAGCCTCCTCGCTTCAATAAAAAAACTCCCGCCCCCCTATCCAGGGACGAGAGCACCCGCGTTACCACCCTGATTAAGAGACAAAGACCGTCTCTTCACTCTATAGTCGATAACGGAACCACCCAGGGCACTCCAGGATGAGATTCCTCGATGCAATGATTGGCTCGCACCTACCGCCAACTCTCTGCACAATGCTATCAAGTACTGAGCTCCGTTCATCGTGCCAGCTTATCAAAAAACCCCGAGCTACCAACAATTGGCACGCACGAGGTCAATTATGGCGGAGTGAGAGGGATTCGAACCCTCGATACGTCTTTTGAACGTATACTCGATTAGCAATCGAGCGCCTTCGACCGACTCGGCCATCACTCCATAAATGGCTCCCCGAGTAGGATTCGAACCTACGACCCTTCGGTTAACAGCCGAATGCTCTACCGCTGAGCTATCGAGGAATGTGGTGGTGGAGATAAGCGGATTCGAACCGCTGACCCCCTGCGTGCAAAGCAGGTGCTCTACCAACTGAGCTATATCCCCTAATGTAACACATTAAACATTCGATTTACAATTGTTTATTGCGCTGACTTTGAAATAATATCATCTTTGAATCCGTTAATCAAGATAACTCAAAAAAAATAATTGGCGAATTTGCCAATCATCCATGAAATCACTGATCCATTGCCGCTTTTCTCTTAATTTTTCCCGTTCACTGCGTTGGGACTTTTCCAAATAAAATAAGTCGCTACTGTGATCACCGCAAACACCAGTATGGTTTCCCAGATCATCTTCAAAGACCTCCCCTTTATTGTCTAAAATGCATCTTATATGTGTCTATTATGTGTCCTTATTGACGTTATAGTAACATAAAGTTCACATTTTAGATACATTTTTTAAAATAAAAAAGGCAAGCTCTCGCTTGCCCCATTTCTTTTACCTAGGAACACATCTGCATTTCAATATGCTCTCTATCAATCTTTCAGTCACTGAACACTTTGATTCTTCCCGAAGAATGGTCGACAAATTTGCCAATCCGCTCGCTTCTTTCCATTCCAGCTTGGCGCACTTCCTGAAGGAAAGAGTCGGCATATTCTTCTGGTAACGCCACCAAAAGACCTCCGGAGGTGACTGCGTCCGCAAGTATGGATTTTGTGATGTCGTCAATGCTATCTTCAAAATCCACTTTATCTTCGACGTAAGCCATATTTCTCTTACTCCCCGAAGGAATGAGACCTGATTGCGCATGATGTCTCGCTCCTGCAAGAACCGGAACACGCGCAGCGTGAAGTTCAAGTCCATAACCTGAACCCTGAACCATCTCCAGCGCGTGGCCAAGCAGTCCAAATCCCGTCACGTCGGTCACTGCGCTGATCGGATAGCGATGCGCTACATCAGCCGCATATTTATTCAGCATGGCCATCCATTTTACGGCTTCTGCCACCTCTTCAGGCGTCGATTTTGCTTCTTTGATCGCTTTTGAAGTGATTCCCATTCCGATCGGCTTAGTGATGATCAGCGCATCTCCTGGTTTTGCCGTTGAATTGGTCCAAATTTTGCGAGGATCAATCACTCCTGTTACCGACATGCCAAACTTAGGATCCACATCGTCGATTGAATGTCCTCCTATTAGCGTCGCCCCTGCTTCCCTGACCTTTTCCGCTCCCCCGCGAAGGATCTCAGCGAGAATTTTACGATCAAGCTTATAGATGGGAAACCCTACCAGGTTCATCACGGTAATAGGCTTCCCTCCCATCGCATAGATGTCACTGAGCGCGTTGGCAGCAGCAATCCTGCCAAAATCATAAGGGTCATCCACAATTGGGGTAAAATAATCGACAGATTGCACGAGCGCAAGATCATCATTCAAACGATAAACGCCTGCATCATCAGAGGTTTCAAGACCGACAATCAAATCAGGGTGAGGTTCGGTTGCCGGTAAATAGGACAGTACCTCTTTTAGGTCCGCCGGACCTATTTTACATCCTCAACCGGATTTCTCAGTTAACGTGGTCAACCGTGCGTCCAAATACAACATCGTTGCTCACCCCTCCTTTAAAAGACTGACTAAAGATGCCAAACCAGAATATCTTATAGTTTAATTCAAATTACCAAAATGCTCAAGAAAACCATTCAGTTCTTAGTTCCTTCAGGTTTGTCCAATTCCGCTGAACAGTGCATCCAGCAATGATTTTGCCAAAACCTGTGGATTAGAATGGACATGTTGAAGAGCAAAATAAGTAGAGTTTAATGAAGAAAAATATATCCACGCACCAACTTCAGGTTCAATGTTGTTGATTTCATGATCATTTGCCGCGCGCTTGAATGCATCGACCAATAACTCATACAGGCGAAATTCTGCCTGTTCCATTTCTTCTCGCTGTATATCTGTCAGCATCTTTTCAGTGCCTCGCATAATGGCATGCATATCTAACGTCGATGCAAGTCTCAATCTTGAACCCGCCACTGTCAACAATCGGTCATAGAAAGGCCCATTACCTTCCAGAATTTTTTTTGTGCTGTTGTAGACCATTTCCATCGTAGACTTCATCGATTCGACAAAAAGGTCTGCCTTGGAATTAAAATAGTAATAAACGACGGCCTTTGTTACTTCACATTCTTCCGCTATTTCCTCCACTTTGACGCCTTCAAATCCATTTTCCATAAAAAACCTGGCTGCCACTTTTAAAATACGGGTGGAGGTCGGTTCCTGCTGTTCAGCAATTCTAGGCCTACCTAACCTTTTTGTCGACCCTGAACCGCGAGTAAGCATTAATCAGACCCCTTTCAGCATGTATTGATTAAAGCAATTATAACATAAGAAAAAATGTTGTAGACAAAATTAACTCACAAGTATATATAATGATACTAAGAAAAGTGATTTTGGAAAGGAAGTTTATGGTGATCAATGAAGAGCGTTGGTTTGCCAAATTAGGCAATTATGTATCAGGTCCACGTGGAAAATGGGTAACATTGATCGTCTGGTTGGCGCTCGCCATCCTGTTATCGGCGTTTTTCCCATCTGTAAATAAAATGGAAAACAACAGTGCGGCATCACTACCCAACCAGGCTTCGTCTGTACAAGCGACGCAAGCGATTCAAAAAGCATTTCCCTCCAATAATGGTGTTCCGGCTCTGATCGTTTGGTATCAACCAGGAGGTCTCACTACAAAGAGTTTGGAATCAATTCAAAAAGCAACGAAAGCGATCGCTGAACATCCTTTACCAGGTCAAAAAAGCGTGGTCCCGCTTCAAAAAATGCCAACTTTTGTAGTGGCATCCTTTCGATCAAAAGACCATACCACGCTGGTCTTACCTGTGAATTTTAACTCATCGCTTGCCTCTACTACGCTTGCGGCAGATATGACAAAGCTACAATCTACGATCAACCAGGCGCTAAACCTAAATGTTTTTACCACCAATCTCACCACGGGCGGATTACATGCGCGAATTACCGGTCCTGCCGGCATTGCGTCTGACGCACTTGGTCTCTTTAAAAATGCAGATATCACGTTGCTTGCTGCCACCACCATGCTGGTGCTGATTTTACTCATCATCCTTTATCGATCGCCAATCATGGCGTTTGTACCGCTGATTGCTGTCGGTTTCGCGTATCTGGTGATCAGTCCGGTTCTGGGGATGCTTGCAAAAAGCGGGGTAATCGTAGTCGATGCCCAAGGAGTTTCGATAATGACCGTATTGCTGTTCGGTGCGGGAACCGATTATTGCCTCTTCCTGGTAGCCCGATACAGAGAGCGCCTTTATCATGAAAAAAATCGGCATCAAGCTATGAAAGAAGCGCTAGGCGGGGCTGGAGGCGCTATTGCCATGAGCGGATTGACAGTGGTAGTATCTCTCTTCACCCTGCTCCTTGCCATCTACGGCTCCGACCATCGGTTTGCAGTGCCGTTTAGCGTAGCCATTCTGATCATGGCAATTGCAGGAGTGACACTTGTCCCTGCACTTCTCGCGATCTTTGGAAGATGGTCGTTTTTCCCATTTATTCCCTATACCAAAGATCAATGGGAAGCAAAGCTAGCAAAGAAAAAATCCCCGAAGAAAATGCCTTCGCACTTAAAAAGAAGCGGCCAACCAGGGAAAATCAGTCAATGGATCGGCCGTACTGTAGCGAACAGACCTTGGCCCGTTACGTTGATCAGCCTGATCTTGTTGGCGGTCCTCGCATCATTCAGCATGCAGATCAAAACGACCTACAATATTCTCACGTCTTTTCCGGCAACCATGCCATCAAGAGAAGGCTTTACGCTGTTGTCGGACCACTTTTCAAAGGGAAGTCTGGCTCCTGTTCAAGTCATTATTAAAGGCGGTCACGTCACACAAGTCAAAAACAGCATATCCACTTTGCCTTTTGTCAAAAGCGTTTCTACTCCGACGAAGAGTTCCGCCATACCAAGCGATACACTGATGCAAGTAACATTACAATCCGATCCGTACAGCAATCAGGCGATGAATCAAGTGGTTACCCTAAAAAACACCATCCTCCATTCACTGCAACAAGATGGAGTTACCAGTCCTGCGAGTCATGTGTGGGTCGGCGGTGAAACGGCTACACAGATTGATACCAGGTACTACACACTGAGGGACACCAGGGTCATCATTCCTGTGGTCATCGCGATCATTGCGATCTTGTTACTTCTTTACCTGCGCTCCATTGTCGCCATGATATACCTCATCGCCACTGTCTTGCTATCCTTTTTTGCAGCGCTTGGAACGGGATGGATTATCCTCCACAATATAATGGGTGCAACGGCGATTCAAGGAGCGATCCCTCTCTATGCCTTTGTGTTTTTAGTCGCACTTGGCGAAGACTACAACATATTCATGATCTCGAGAATCTGGCAAGAGCGGTCGGTCAATGACCTGAAAACAGCGATTTTCCATGGTGTCAGCAGAACCAGTACAGTGATTACTTCCGCTGGACTGATACTGGCAGGCACATTTGCAGTACTGGCTACCTTGCCGATTCAAGTGCTGGTGCAGTTTGGCATTGTCACTGCGATCGGCGTGTTACTTGATACCTTTATTGTGAGACCCTTTTTGGTCCCTTCCATTACCGCTATCCTTGGCAATTTAGCGTTTTGGCCTGGTAAAGTACAAAAGCAGCCTGAAAAACTCACGGCCGCCTTGACTGAAGAATAATGCTTCTTATCAGCCCACAGTGCGTCACCGGATCATCCGATGACGCACTGTTTTTCTATTCTTTGTAGGCTTCCTCTTCCACCAGTGCCCAATACCCCACTACTTTTTCCCCGACTTTTATCACAGAAATCGTACAAGCAGCGACCCATATTTCACCAGATGGCTTTTTATTGATAAAATGCCCCTCCCAATAACCTGCCTCTGCCAAGGTCTGATTCAGAGAGTCGTATACTTTCGCGTTGTTATGATATGGGGAAGCCAGCATTCTAGGTTTATTTCCAATCAACTCCGTGCGTGAAAAGCCTGAAATCCTTTCGTAAACAGGATTCACTTCAATGATTCGGTGCATTTCATCCGTTAACACAAAACCCTTTGGCGTCTTCTCCATGATTTGCTTAAAAGCGTCTCCAACCCATTGCAAGCGTTTTTGTTCCGCATCATCATGCGCTTTTTGAGCGATATCCCACACCACTTTATTTTTGTTCGTTCGTTTGCCAAGCAGCAGTGCCTTGTCTGCCATAGCGATGAGCGCTTCATTCAAGATTCCGGAAGCTGCGCCAATGGTAGCACGCAAATAATAAGGTTCAGGATTTCCGCCAATATAAATTGGAACAGTGATGAGATGGCGGTGAATTTTATCGGCAATTTGCAAAAAGTCGCGATCAGCTTGTTCCTCTAGCAAGACGACGAATTCGTCACCTCCCCAGCGAATCACTGCATCATCCTCTCCCACACTTCGCTCTAGCCGATGAGCCACTTCAATCAGAAGACGATCACCCACTTCATGGCCAAAGGTGTCATTCACGAACTTAAAATCGTCCAAATCAATCATCAATGCAGCGCCGATAACGGGAGTATGGCGAGAGACCCAGGCATCATATCCGCGGCGATTCAAGAGTTCAGTGAGTGGGTCTTCATTTCTTTCTCGAAGCACCGTTTCGCGATGCAACCGTTCATTCACATAAGTAATAAAAGGAAGTAACACGGCCAACAGTTGAAGCAGGTTGGTGGCTGTTCCGAACGGCCCTTGTAGTTTCAACCACGGGGCTAGCGCTGCCAGTGCAAGAAGTGTATAGATACCCCACATAGGAGACCTTCGGATCGCAACAGCGGCAAAAGCCACTCCTTCGGTGAATAGAAGAATGCCCCATAAAATAAATACATGCGCTCTCCAATTCGCAAAAAGCAATGCCAGCATCGCCTGCAACAAAATAGCAGTCAGTAGTGGAAAAGCAATTTTTTTGTGAAGATGTCTTTGCAAATCTATCATCGTAATCGTGAGCACAATATAAACACTCAAACTCGGAATGGCAATAAACCAATTCCAAATCCAGAGTCCTACTATAGGCACAATGAATTCAATATACACCCAAATTTGATCAGGGATTCTGATTAAGTATTTCCATCTTTTTAAGTGGACAATCAATTCCCAAAACCCAATAATACCAGCTGATATCCAGATCGCCTGTACCACCGCGACCACATCGACGTAGATCCCTTTTACGGCCACCCAATCAGCATCCCTTTGTCTAATGAAAAGCTATATTTTCACTTATATCCTACCTTTTTGGGATATAAAATAAAAGTTTTATTGACAAATTTGTAGCATAACCAGCAAAATGAAATAAGCACAACCACGATCAGTTTACATTCAGATTATTATCGAATCTAAGGGGTTCAGTCATGAACACGCTATTTATCGTCAATCCTTCGGCAGGTCGGGGTAAATGCTTTCGTATTTGGACACGCTTCGAAGAAGTTTTGCAGGAAAAAGCCACTTTCCCTTATGCCGTCCGTTTGACCAGGAACAAAGGCGATGCTGAAAAGTTTTCCGTCACCGCAGTGCAGGAAGGCTTCGAACGAATCATTTCTGTTGGCGGCGATGGAACGATCAATGAAGTGATCAACGGCGTGGCCACTGCTAATGTACAATTGGGAATTTTGCCTTTTGGGACAGGTAATGATTTTGCTCATGCGCTGTACTTAACAAAAAATTTCCAACAAATCATGAAAATGCTTATATCGCCTGCGATCACCCCTATCGATCTTGTCAAAATCAATGAGCATTACTTTATCAATGCCGCAGGCATTGGAATTGACGGCAACGTCGTGCAGTACATCAACAATCATCCTTCAATAAAAAAAATCGGCAAATTCGGCTATATTTTAAGCGCATTTCAAACATTAATGCAGTATCATCCGGTACAATTAAATGTGACTATCGATGATGAGCGTAGCGTATTATCTAACGTATGGATTCTCGCCATTGCAAACGGTCCTTATTTTGGCGGCGGCATGAAGATTTGTCCTGGCGCCAGCCTTTCAGACGGTTGGCTGGATCTTTGCATAATACAGAATTTGACCAAGCCGCGCTTTCTTCAATTATTTCCTCTGGTTTTTACCGGTCGTCATGTTCAGCTAAAAAACTATGTCACCATGCGTAAGGCAAAAAAAGTAACATTCGATATCCCCCCCCATATGCTGATGCAAATGGATGGAGAAATGATGGATTCACCCAGCGTTACCATTGAGGTGATTCCAAATGCGATTCAATTAATTACGTAAAAGAGAGGGTCATCGATGTTGGCACCTTGGTTAATTGCACTGGATTTAGACGGTACTTTATTAAAAAAAGACCATACGATTGGAGACGCAACCAAAAAGGCACTCAGGCAAGCGATGGAATCCGGGCATATTGTCGCGATTGCGACAGGCAGACCGCCAAGAGCAGCGATACAAGTCCATCGGGAACTACAACTCACCACTCCACTGATTGCATTAAACGGCGCCCACATCCAATTTTCTGATCGTCCAAACGATTGCATAGTGACCACACTGCCACAGGAGATTATTGAAGAGATTGCAGTGAAAGCAATCACACTGGGAAGTCGGGGCATACTGGCGGAACTCGGGACGCATTGTGTCATTCGTCAAAATAACCCGCCCATCTTAATGGATGAAGAACACGAACAGTTTTTTTATGATGCTGTCGTTGCGGAATCTCCGGAATCACCCGCTGTTTACCAACCGCTTCACACAGCCTGGCCTGGCAATGCGTATTCACTGTTAATCCAACTCCCGCGAGAATGGCATCAGTACATGGGCGAATGGATGAACGAAAAGTGGCCTGATCAATTATATACGAGGTCCTGGAGACAACCTTTTGATGTCATTGAAGTGATGTCCAAAAAGGTAAGTAAGGCGACTGGGCTTATGGAGGTAGAGCGTCACTACCACATCGAAGCCAACCACATCATCGCCTTTGGAGATGAGATGAATGATCTCGAAATGTTCCGCTACGCTGCGATTAGCGTAGCCATGGGGAATGCGAATCCGCAATTGATGCCCTATGCAACTGATGTAACAGACGATTGTGAAAACGACGGGATAGCCACGTACCTGAATCAACGGTTTTTCCCTTCTCGTTCTTTACGCTAACACCTCTATACCAGCATTTTCGTATAGTTCAGCATAGATGCCTCGTTGTTGCAGCAGTTGGTCGTGGGTTCCTTGTTCCACTACTTGTCCGTGATCCATCACAAAAATCACATCAGCATGGCGAACCGTGGAGAGTCGGTGGGCAATGACTAGCGTAGTTCTCGATTCTGCCAACCTGGATAGTCCATTTTGCACCATTTCTTCTGTTTGACTGTCCAAACTGGCAGTCGCTTCATCTAGAATCAACACTTTTGGATTCAACGCCACCATTCGGGCAAACGACAATAACTGCCTTTCTCCCATGGAAATATTGGCTCCTTTGGCATACAACCAAGTCTGATAGCCGTCTGGCATGCGCTCGATCAAGTGGTGGATTCCCACCGCCTTTGCGGCGCTCACGATCGTCTCCTCATCGATCTCTGGTCGAAACATCCTAATGTTATCTGCGATGGTTCCAGTAAAAAGTTGAAGGTCCTGTTGAACCATTCCAACATAATGATGGAGATCTGTCAGCGACAACTGACTGATATCCACGTCATCAAGTAGTATTTTCCCTGCATTCGGATCATATTGCCTCGTTAACAGACTCATGATGGTGCTTTTTCCAGCACCCGTCGCACCCACGAATCCAACGAATTGTCCGGGTTCAATCACCAGCGAAACTTTCTTCAAAATCGGTTCCCCTTGATGATAGGAGAAATCCACCTCCCGAAATTCAATTTTCCCCCTGGCCTCCGTCAATGACACTGGCATAGCAGGATCTTGAATTTTTGATTCCACTATCAATACTTTTCCGATGCGATCTGCTGCCACCATGGAAGATTGCAGCGTATTCCACTGTTGGGTAATGGAGTTGATGGGTTGAAAAAACTTTTGAATGTAACTGATAAACGCGTACAAGGTGCCAAAGAGAATCACGTGGTGCAATACTGCGCCACCTCCCACAAATACCACTGCTGCTACGGCCAGATTGCCGAGCAATTCAAGCACCCTGTTGAAAATAACAGAAATTCCGTATTCATTCACATTGGCCCTACGGTGTTGTGAATTGAGCGACTCAAACCGGTCTGACTGCTGAGCTTCTTGATGAAAAATTTGAATGATGCGCATTCCGGCCAAATTTTCAGCGAGAAAAGCCACAATATTGGAGAGTCTCGTCCTCGTTGCCTGATAGGCGTCTCGCAGCCAATTGCGAAAAAGCAATGAGATGGCAAAAATGATGGGAATCACCATCATGCATTCCCATGCGATCCGCACATCAAGTTCAAACATCGCAATGACAATCATGATAATCGAGAGCCCATCGCGAATCATGCTGAGGAAAAATTGGGTAAAAAACTGACTCACGGTTTCTGTATCGCTGGAAATATTAGTAACTAGACGACCGATGGCGTGATTGTCAAAAAAGTCCATCCCTTGTTGCTCAATATGTGAAAACACGTCAATTCTAATTTTCCGAATCACCCGCTGACCCGTGTATTGAAGAAGCAGCATTTGAAAAATATTGGAGAAAACACCTAAAATGACGATTCCCACGTAGATGGCACCAATGATGAAAACGCCTTGTAAATTGGGATGCAAAATGGAAATGTCGCTGTCAATGGCTACCTTGACCAGATACGGTTGCAGGACGCTGGTGGCATTAAAGATCACCACGAGTAGAAATACCCCCAAAAACTGTGCTGTATAGGGTTTTGCGTAAGGTAGCAACCTCATTAAGCTGTGAATGTTGTTCTGGTTGTCTTGCTTCTTCACGTCCATTCTTCTCCTTCAGATTGCAATCGCCAAATGTCCGCATAAATCCCTTGATTGTTTAAGAGTGTGGCATGTGTACCCTGCTCATGAATTTGTCCCTTGTCCAATACCACAATATGATCCGCATGGCGAACGGCAGATAAGCGGTGAGCAACGATAATCGTCGTCTTACCGACTCGTAACTCCCTGATCCGTTCAATGATCTTCTTTTCCGTCACCATGTCGACTGCCGACAAACTGTCATCCAGGATGAGAATCGCCGCATCTTTAATAAATGCGCGCGCCATGGCGGTTCGTTGCTTTTGGCCGCCAGATAGCGCGATGCCCCGTTCGCCGATCTCTGTGTCAAATTGCCTACTAAAGCCTATGATATCGTCATAAATATGAGCATCCTTCGAGGTGGTTTCTATTTCTTCAAAAAGAGGATTTTTCTTGCCAAATCCGATATTTTCCGCTACCTTTGCCGAGAATAAAAAACCATCCTGCGGCACATAGGCGATGGCACTGCGCAAATCAGTCAGTTTAATGGTCTTCACATCTTCTCCGTCAAGAAACACACTGCCATCCGGCGGGTCAAAAATCCTTGGCAACAGATTGACTAAAGTGGTTTTTCCAGCCCCGGTTCGCCCAACGATGCCGAGCGTTTGACCGGCCTGTAAACGGATATGGATCTGTTTAAGCACAGGCTCTAGTGAATCGGGATAGGAAAATGCATCAAGGTGGATACTCACCTCTCCTTTCGCATCCCGCAGCGTCTTGGCGTTTGGCAGATCGACAATTTCCGGTTGCTCCATGAGCAAAATGCGCAACCTCGCCATCGATGCAGATGCCCGCTGAAAGTTGTTAATGACAAAGCCAATCTGCTGAAGAGGCGTGATGATCATCGTCAAATATAAGGTGAATGCCACGAACATGCCCAATTGGATCTGATGGTTGACCGTCAAATATCCCCCGTAAATCAGCGCAATGGCAAAGCTGAGCGACCCCATTAACGGAATGAAAGATTGAAATAAAGCACTGCGCTTAAACATATCCATTTGTCGCATAAGTATGGTATCCACCGTTTTGGTGAAGCGACCAACTTCTACACGCTCATTGCCGGTCGTTTTGATCAAGCGGATAGAGGCCAGACTCTCTTCACTCAAATCTGCCATGGTGGACAGCGACTCCTGCACGTGGCGAGAGGCAAGACGGATTCTTGGCCCCCACCACACGATAAAAAAAGGCACAAAAATTAGCGGTATGATGCTCACCAGCGTCAACGAAACGCTGATGGTGGTAAACGTCATAAAAAGGGTGGTAATCAAAAGAAAAATAGAGTTTGTCAGGATATTTAACCCGCCGGACATCGCTTCGCGAACTGCGCGCACGTCGTTCATCGCATGATTGAGCAGGTCACCGACACTTCGTTTTCGGAAATACCCGGTGTGTAGCGTCTCCCAATGGATAAACAATCGTTTTCGCAGTTCATATTCAAACTGGCGACCGATTTGTCCATTTCGGAATTGGCCAAAACCATACAAAATGACGTAGGTCACGCCGACAAGCGCCAATAACCAAGTGTAATGAAGAACACCCGCCGTCGTCAGTTGTCCACGACTGAGCAAATCCGTAAACTTTCCTATCAAATTTGGGAACTGCACCGTGACCATTTCGGAGATAATAATCGATAGTATGGAAAGCAAATACGCCCATTTTTTTCGCCATATAAAACTTTGCAATATGAGTCGTGGATCATTTAGCATGACAATATCTCCAGATGTAATAAGGGATTATTGAACAATGAATTGTGTAAAATAGACAGCAGTAATTTTACCAAAAACACTGAGCGATTTGATCAATCGTTGTCTTAACATCGTTAATCCGTTGGGCAGGTTGATCTCTGATGAACTGGTATTATTCAACACACTGATCACATCATTATTGACTTGTGCCGTGCTGCTGTTTAAGGTGCTCATGGTTTTTTGACTGTCTGTTTGTAAGACGATGGTCGTCTGAATCATGCTATTGTCTGACAGATTGGTAGTAAGCGACGGCACCGTGTACTGAAGCGCTAACAGTTGCGTGGGAGTCAACACCACATTTTTCTTAGTGTGAGGAGTCATAATAAAAACGACACCGACCACGATAAGGACGGTCAGAATACCCGCTGAAATAATGATCCATAACCATTTTTTCATAGGAACATCCTTCTTTCTTCAATCACAATTACACCATAATTTATATTTCGCATAGCGAAGGTTGCCTGTCAAGCGATCTGACATCTACAACCACAAACAAATGGCCACATCTTTCTAGACACCTGCAGTGACTGCATCCACCATCTTCCCATACTATTCAAGTAAGAACGGGAAGGGTGGTGAAATTCACCATGTATGACGGTGGCGTATTCGGAGGATACACGCGCTGGGCTGTTGTATTCCTCATCATTTTC